>JALZCO010000299.1 GCA_030863015.1 Actinomycetota bacterium | reverse complement strand
CGACGCATCAGCACAGCCTGCCCGAGCCCGCCATCGCGAACACAACAGCGCCTAACGGGCGACGGCTGCGCAGCGACTTGTGGTGCATTCCGCGACACGACGCAACTGCCGTTGCGCTACGAACGGGAGATCTCGGCCGTTGACATACCTAGCATACGCTTGGCAAATACTCGAGCTCGGCGTTCGAGCACCGTCACAGGGATACTCTCGAATCGATACTCGAGGAAATTCGTGGGCTGGGCCCCGAACTTGGATTTGAAACGTCCGAGACCCTGAGAAGCTGATCGCTGCATATCGTACTGCAGGCATCCTCTTCGACACGCGGTTTCAATCGCGACTCGATGAAGCAATTCGTTCGCGCCTGTTCCTGCCACACGCTCTATGTCCATCGCACCGCGCCAGTAGGTTGCAACGACGCCATGCGTCAGAACGATCGTCCCTGCCAAGGGCTTCCCATCAAGCCATGCGATATGCACCTCGCATGCCTCACCCAGAATGTCCGCTACGATCCGGAACTTGCGAGATGGTTCACGCCTCGACGCAAATAAGCGAGCAATGGCCAGCGGGTGGCGCCGAGCTTTAGCCCAGCGGTCGACTGACATACGATAAAGAGCGTCAAACACTGGAAGTAGCCGCCCAGTTGTGTCGGATTCCACCGTAATCCCTAGACGCTCGGCCTTTCGGACCGCGGTGCGCACCGCACCCGTGAAGCGTCTGCTCCAAACGTTTTCGAATCCACCGGAAAGATCCAGCACGTGCGTCGTGCGAGGTTCCCTGAGAACATCTGCGGGTGCAAGCGTTTCCCATAACTGGGCGTCCGCCGTCCGAGACACCGGAACGCTGGTCCTCAGTGCGTTGTAGGCTTGCAAGTCCTTGATAACTTGGACGACGTCATTGGAAATAATACGACCCTCGGTGGCGAGCAAACCGCATGAGCCCCAGGGGCCAGGCCAGGAGCACTGGGCTTTCAGTTGCATCGGGAGCCTGCGGCTTCGCACAAGTGGCAAAACAATAAGACGCCCGTCAGGCGATTCGTATGATCGCGTAACGTCCTCAAGGCCTTCGGCACGGCAGATGCAGTCGCACCAGGTCGGTGTCTGCAGAATATTTACATTAGTATCCGTGCGTACGACGGCCTGCCATCTTTCCCTGCTTTCAGCGCCTATCGCAACAAGTCGAATATTTCCGGTCAGCTCACCAGCCACCATCGGCTCCTCCTCGGCTCGGCCCCACCGCGCCCTCGGAAATCCTCAAGCAGCTGGGCCCGGGGGATCGCCGGCGTCGCAGGGTGCGCAGCCGGGCCAACAGCTCGTCGAGACCGAATGGCTTGGCTAGGTAGTCCTGGGCGCCGGCGTCCAGGCCCGCTACCCCTTGTGACGGGTTGCCGAGTGCGATTCGACGCAGCTCCGGATCATCCTCGACGAGAGCAACCGGGTGAAACGGCACAATTGCGATAGCACCCCTGTATTCTGGTGAAGCCCTGTTGTCGGGTCACCTTGCCCACGCCGACGCTCACGGTCGCGCTTTTTCGGCCGCGCAGGCTTAGCTGCGCCGGCGCTGGGAGTGCCGGCGCGCTGCAGCGGGGCCGCGTGCCGCTCCGCCGAGCCTGAATCTCGGATTCGACTCAGGGCTAATGTTAGGGCCATGAGCGAAGGTTACTCGGCGCGTTCGCGCCGTCACTGCGGGGAGCTGAGCTCTGATGCCCTGGAAGGGCAGGTCGACGGCGAGCGCCGGGCATTCGCTAAGGGCGATGGCCCGGCCGAAAGCGAGGAGGCCCGCTCCGAGGCGCTGGCCGGCGGTCCTGCCGATGTTGGGCGTGTGTCCGCCACCGCGGGCGTCACGATCACAGTGGCCGCCTGGACGCTGATCAGCCGGATCACCGGGCTGGTGCGGGTGGTCGTCATCGGCGCAGTGCTGGGCCCAACCTTTTTCGCCAATGCGTTCCTGTCCGCGAACACCGTGCCGAACCTGATCTACGCAGCGATGGCCGGGCCGGTCCTGGCGCTGGTGCTCGTACCGGCGCTCACCCGTGCGCTCGCCGAGCGCGGCGTAGCCGATTCCCGTCGGCTACTCGGCAGGGTCACGGGTTATCTGTTGTTCTGGGCGTCGATCCTGGCCGGCGCCATCGTGGTGGCGTCGCCGCTGGTGGCGCTGGCGGTCACCGCCGGCATTCCCGACGATGCCACTCGCTGGCGGGCATGGCAGCTGACCATCCTGATCATTCTATTCGTGGCCCCGCAAGTACTCTGCTACACCCTGGCCTCGATCGGGGCCGCCGTGCAACAAACCCGCGGTCGGTTCGCGTTGGCGTCTGCGGCGCCAGCGGTGGAGAACCTCGGCATGATCACAGTGATGGGCGTGGTCGCGCTGTGGTACCGGCCCGGAGTAGACGTACCGGACGTCTCACTTGGCATGGTGTTCGTGCTCGGCGTGGGTTCCACGTTGTCCGTCGCGGCCCACGCGGCCGTCCAGCTCTTCGGGGCCTACCGGGTCGGGTTGCCGCTTCGGGCGCGCGGCGGCTGGTCGACCGAGCCCGATGCCCGCGAGGTCAGCCAGAGGCTGCGCCACTCGGTGACCGTGGCGGCCTTCCCCGTATCCTCCATGTTCGCCATGCTGGCCGTCGCGGCGACGGTGCCCGGCGGAGTTTTCGTCTTCCAGGCCGCCCTGTTGGTGTACTCCGTGATCGGCGCGCTTGGCGCCAGAGCGATTACCGTGGCCGCGCTGCCGGGAATGAGCGCGGCGGCCAGGGATGGTGTAGCCGGGCCGCTTGGCGCGGCCTGGCGGCAAGCGCTGAACTACAGCGTGACGGCCAGCCTACCTGCCCTGTGCCTGCTGCTCGCCTTCGCTGGCCCGGTGGCGTCCACCCTGGCCAACGGCGAGCTGCACGACCCTAGAATTGTGCGATGGCTGACCGCCTGCCTTGCGGTAGTCGCTGTCTCGCAGTTCGCCAACGCCGTGTACCAGGTGGCCCGACAGATACAGTTCGCCCGATTGGACACTCGCGGGCCACGCCGTGCCAGCACCGCCATGATGGCAGTTCGCCTCGTAGTCACGCTCAGTGCGCTGCTGTTGCTGGCAGACGGCGACCGGCTGGTCGGGCTGTGCGGTGCGGTGTTGCTCGGCGATGTGACCGCAGCCGTGATCGCACTGTCCATGGTGCGAACCGCGATCCGCCCGGAGCGGATGGTCGACCCGCGCAGGCTGGCCGTCATCGGGGCCGCCACCTTGGCGATGCTGCCGGCGTCCGCGCTGGGCTCATGGATGGTCGGGCACATGGTGCAGGATCGGATACCGCAGGTGATGACGGGCCTCCTCATGGGTTCAGTGGCGCTGGCCTGCTTCGGCCTGGTGCTCGCGGTGCTCACCGGCAAGTTGCCGACGCTCATCGCCACGGTGCGGTCCCGGCTACCGGGTTGAGGCGGGGACCCCGCGCGTCCTCGCGGGCATACGCAGAGGGTGCACCGAAACGATCTTCGACACCGTCGT
>JALZCO010000264.1 GCA_030863015.1 Actinomycetota bacterium | reverse complement strand
GGGTTGGGTCACTCGATTCTGTCCACGGCGTTCGGCGCCCCCTACCACGGCGCAGGAGCTGTCTTGAGCGGCAACAAGCGCAGCGAGATGGAAGCCGCGAAAGAGGAAAAAGCATGAGCGCGGTCGGCGAGCGTAATGACTTGGGGCTGACGGTCTGGGACCGGTACCGGATCCTGACCACCTACCGGACCATCGCGATGGTGGGATTGTCGTCGAACTACTACAACGCAAGCTCGTTCGCTGGGATCTACCTCGACGCCAACGGTTATGACATCGTGCCGGTCAACCCCATCCAAGCCGGCAAGCAGATCCTGCGCCGGCGGGTGTATACCAACCTGAGCGATGCGGCGGCCTCCCACCCCAGACCAATCGAGATCGTCGATGTATTCCGACCCTCCCATGAGGTGCCGGAGATCGCCGAACAGGCCGTCAAGATCGGTGCGAAGGTGCTTTGGCTGCAGCTGGGCGTGGTGAATTACGAGGCAGCGCGGGCCGCTCGCGAGGCGGGGTTGGCCGTCGTGATGGACCGCTGCTGCAAGATCGAACACGCCCGGTTCTTCGGCGGACTGCGCACGATCGGGCTCAACACCGGCATCATCACAAGCCAGCTGGCGATACGGCTTCCAGAAAGCTGAGTCTCGAACACCGCCGCACAAATGGGCGAGTTGGCTGACGGGGGACGGCAGCGGCGCGTGAGTAGCTGCCAACGCTCACTCATAGCAGCCGATTCAAACCTCCGGCACCGGCGGCAACCCATTCATGCCGCCAGTCGGCGATGATCGGCCCGGCGTCGCTCCACCACACCGCGGAGACCTGCTGAGCCGCCCGAAGCCCAGTAGGGGTAGTCCCGTGCGGGGTGCATCGGCAGCGGTGAGTGCTGTCAGGCCAGCAGGCCCGTGCTGGCCAGCTCCGAGCGCAGCGACTCGGCCGAGGTGAAGTGGACGGTGGCGATGCCCATCCGACGGGCGCCATCGATGTTGGACTCCGAATCGTCGACAAACAGCACGTCGGCCGGTACCGCACCCAGCACCGCCAGCGCAGCGGCGTAGGCAGCCGGGGACGGCTTGGTGGCCCGGGTAGTGGCGCTGAACAGGGATATTGCGATCCGGGCGTGCACCGCCGGCAGCACCAGTGGCAGGGTATCGCGCAGCAGCGCGTCGTTGTTTGTCAACAGGGTACGGGTCACGCCCGGCGCGACGCTGTCGACGACGGCGAGCACCTGGTCATCCGGAGTGAACGCCGATGCCCATAGCCGGGCCAGCTCGAAGTCGTCGCAGTCCAATTCCAGCTGGTCGCGCAACACGTCTCGGATGCCGGCGGCATCTAGCTCGCCGCGGTCACACCGGTCCACGATGCCCGAGCCGTAAAGTCGTTCATCGACCTCGGTGGTCTCAAGGCGCGAGACGGCGCCGAGACGCTCAAGCCGCGCCGTGGAGTCGAACTCGCACAGTACGCCCGCCAGGTCGAGCAGAAGATGCCGCGCCGCCACGGGGAGACTGTAACCTTCAGCCGGCTCGGACTGCCGCTCGACAAGGCCCGCGCCCTGGGTCCTGGGTGTGTCAGCGATTCCGCATCGCTGCAAGATCGGTTCTGGAGCAGGCAGTAGGTAGCGGCTGGGCACTGTCCGTCGGGCTCATCGCCCTGCCCTACTACCGGGTTAGCAACCCCGTGCTCGCCGGCATTTCCCGGCGTGCGATCGACGAGCCCTCAGCGATCACCAGCGCACCACGTGACACGGGCACGAACCTCTGCAGGCCCTTCGACAGCTCTACGTGGAGGCGTAGTCCATGAATGACCATTCCGGGCACGCGCGGCCGTCCCACGAGCGGACGGTTGAGACTGGACGGAACGCGGCAGGCGCGAGGCTCCCGCCGAGGCGCAGCGTCAGCCGGGTAGGGATCGCGGTCGAGCGTTTCCGGCCTTGGCGGTGCCGAATACCGCGGCCAGCTGCTGAGGGTCACCTCGTAGCGTTCCGCCGGCGATCGCATGTTCGACGGTGACTGCTCCAGCGGCCAGGCCCAGTACCACCTCCGGGTCGGCACGCAGGACGGTGCTTGGTGGCGGGTCCGGATCGGGCACAACATGCGGGCCCGTTTCGTCGAGCTGAACCATCACGATGGTGCCGGCGGTGTCCAGCCCGACGGTCACCGGGGTTTCGGTGGTCCTGTCGTGTAGCAGGGCGCGCAGTGCGACGACGAGCCACCGGGGCTGGAAGCTGTCAGCTCCAGGGCCTGGGCTCATCAGGGGCGCGCTCCAGCGGATGAGGGCATCCACGGCCTCACGAAGCTGCGCCCCCCAGGGCGTGAGGGCGTAGATGACGCCGTTGCTGGCGGGGTCGAGGCGGCGCTCGACCACGCCAGCTGCGGCCAGTGCACGCAGGCGCTCGGCGAGCAGATTGGTGGCCACTCCGGGCAGGGAGGCCACCAGTTCGGTATAGCGCGCGGGGCGAACGAGCAGCTCGCGCACGATCAGCAGGCTCCAGCGCTCACCCACGACATTCAGCGCTCGAGCCAATCCGCAGTACTGGCCATACGACCGACGACTCATCCTTCTCCTTGACGCTTTACAGTACACTTTATTATAACAAGTTCCTGAGGAGGTGCACCGTGGTCGACAAGGCGTCACCGGGTATCCGGCCGGGATGGGTCGATGAGGAACTCTTCCCGTTCGAGAGCCGGTTCGCCGAGCTCGACGGGCACCTCGTCCACTACGTGGACGAGGGCTCGGGTCCGATCATGCTGATGTTGCACGGCAACCCCACCTGGTCGTTCGTCTACCGCGACGTGATCCGGTCGCTGCGCAGCCGCTTTCGCTGCATCGCGCTGGACTATCCGGGGTTCGGGCTGTCCGAGGCGGCGGCCGGCTACCGGTACTCGCCGGAGGAGCACGCC
>JALZCO010000260.1 GCA_030863015.1 Actinomycetota bacterium | reverse complement strand
TTCACCCACTTGCCTAACGTTATCTCGTGGACGCCGATGCTTTTCGCCACATCGCGAATTGTCCGGCCCGAATTGCGCACGAGACTAACGGCTTGATCCTGGTATTCCTGGGTGAAGTGTCGGCGTGTCGCCAAGACGGTTCCCTCCGCCTGCTCTCAGCGGCGGCCCTTGACCGACTGTCTACAAGATCGGGAACGGTCCCATGTCCCATGTGGTGTGACTTATGAGCTTGATCTGACTGGCGAGAACGTTGCGAAGCTGCGCGATGCGCTGTCCCCGTATGCCAGCGCAGGCCGAAAGATCAGCAGTCGGCGCCGCAGCGGCACCGGCCCAGGCCGGGCGATGAGAAGCAAGGGTAGTACCGCCGGCTACAACCGCGAAACGCTGAAGTCAATCCGTGCGTGGGCCAAGAACAACGGTCACAGTGTCAGCGACCGCGGTCGCCTGTCCGCGCAGGTGTTGCAGGCCTGGGAAACCGCCCAGGCGGGTACCTCCAGGGCATAGCCACGCCCTTGATCGTGGCGGGCGGTGGTCTCCTCCGGCTGGTTTCTGTTAGCGGCTCGAGCTGATCCAGCCCCGACAACGTTGCCTTCATCGAAGGGCCGGGACCTGCCGGCCCTCCGACGAAGGAAGGAAGATCGGGGATGGCGCCAGACGCAGCTCACGGGCCAGGCGCGTTCAGCCAGGCGACGGGCCGCGGCCGGGGAGGAAGCGGGTCCGGACAAGCCCCGCTACCGGCGGTTCCAGCATGAGCTGATCGTCAAGCACTGCGGCCGGTCGGTGCTGGAGGTCGGTGCTGGCCTTGGCGAGTTCGCCGAGCACCTAACCGACCTGGACCGCCTCGTGGTGACCGACATTGATCCCCAGCGGTGGAGCTCATGCGACGTCGGTTCGCGGGACGGCCAGAGGTCCAGGTACGCCAACTCGACCTCGAGCGAGGCTAGAGCTTGAGGAGCCGGTTGACACTGTGATCACCATCAACACTCTGGAGCACATCGAGGACGACGCCGAGGCGCTGCGCTCACTGGTCCGGCTCGTCCTGCCCGGCGGCACTATTATGTTTTGGGTTCCGGCTACCCGCAACTCTATGGCGACTTCGACCGCAAGGTAGGCCACGGGCACTGATGCATTGAGGGGAAGAGCGTCCTCGCCGTGCACCAAGCAGGGACGCAAGACCGCCCACGTGCCCTAGCAAACCCCAATAAATCGAACATCTGAAGGCCTCTTGCATGGCTCTTGGGCGAGCGGGTGGAGCAGGTCGGTGGGCGGTGGGCCGATCGCTCAATGCACATTGCCGATCGGTGGGGATAGCGCGACTGTTAACGGGTGACGCCGCGGCTACTCCGGCCTCGGATCGCACCGAACACACCGGTGGCTACGAACAACACCACACCAACGATCGCCAGCCAGAACAATGTCTTGACGGCGAACCCGATGACCCGACCACCAACACGACCCAGAGCACCAGCAAAGGGTCTGTTGCATTGGTGGAGGACAAGCTCCAGGCAGGCTGAGGTGATGCGTCGTCGCCGTGTCGCGTACCAGCACCAAGATCGAGCTTTGCGGCCAGCAGCTCTTCCACGTCGCGATAGGACAGCCCGTAGCGCAAGTACCAGCGAACCGCAATCGTGATCACATCCGGAGGGAAGCGAAACCCCGTGAAGCTGGACCTCGATGCTGACACTCGACGAGGGCGACGACGCATCGACCAATCCTGCCTGATCTTGCTCTCCACCGACGCAACAGTCCCCTGCCGCATTAAGGCGAGGGACGCCGCGACATGCACCATGGGGGAGGCGGTTGTCCACACATTGGGCTCCCGGCCGCGTCACTACCAACTTGGCGTGGATCTCGACCTACGGCATCCGCTCACATCGCTCTTCACCGAACTCGCCCGCGCCATCTGATCCAGGCAGCGCAGCGGAACATTTCATCTGCTTCCGCCTACGCAACAGACCCACCACGTCCATGACGATCACACGTGAACTTCCAGTTTGGACGTGTACTAAAAGTGGAGGTGGTCTCCACTCGCCTACAGCGCGAGAACATTACGGTTTCCGCCCGATTCCACCGAACATAGCTACCTCGTCGGACTCACCCCACGGTGTGCCCTCCGGACGCCATCGGGAGCACGATACAACGCCGGGCTCCAGCAGTTCTAGCCCGTCAAAAAACCGGAGGATCTGTTCGGGAGTGCGCTGGGTCAGCTTTGGTGTGCCGTGCTCATTCCAGAACGCAACAGCGGCGTCCACATCGGGCATCGCCGGGCTGGTGATGGTGTGGGACAGCACCAGGTAGCTGCCAGAGGGGACAGCGTCCAAAAGGCGGCGCACGATGCCATACGCCTCCTCATCATCGTTGATAAAGATCACCACTCCAAGCATGGTGAGGGCAATCGGCTGCGTAAAATCCAGCGTTCGAGCGGCCCCCTGCAGGATCGTGTCAGGGTTGTGCAAATCGGCGCCGAGGTAGTCGGTGGCACCCTCGGACGTGCTCGTCAGCAGCGCACGCGCATGTGCCAGCACCAACGGATCGTTATCGACATACACGACCCGAGACTCCGGCGCGACCCGCTGGGCGACTTCGTGGGTGTTGTCGGCGGTGGGCAGACCGGTACCGATGTCCAGGAACTGACGGATCCCCGCCTCACTGGTCAGATGCCGCACGGCGCGCCGCAAAAAGGCCCGGTCAGCACGTGCGTAGTAGCCAATACCGGGGTGAAGTTGCTGGATCCGGTCACCGACCTCACGATCGACGGAATAGTGGTTCTTGCCTCCCAGCCAGTAATTCCAGATCCGCGCCGTATGAGCCCGGGCGGTGTCGATCTTAGATTGCGCTCCATCGCGGGTGGGCGGCACACTGCCTGCCACAAGCACGCTCCTAACTATGAGTGCGAGGTGCCGTTCGTCACCGCTGACGGTAGAACTGCGGTCAGGCGGCTACATTCAGCTCGTTCACCTTAACGATCATCAGCACAGCTGCTGGATGCCCAGCCTGTCGTGAGAGCTGTGCCTCGCGGTGCTCGTCATGGTGACGCGAGGACAAGGCCGGCTTTGGCGTCATCACATAGAAACGCATAGGCGCCTTGCGGTCGGCGCCAGAACGTGTCCGCTTGCCAGCCGGTAAAAATCACCGTCTGCCATGACGACAGACTGGGCTCTATGCCCTGGACATTGCAGGCTGAGCGGTCTGCCAGGCCTGCAACACCTCGGTGGGCAGTCGGCCGCGGTCGCTGACGTTGTAGCCGTTTTTCTTGGCCCACTCACGGATAGACTTCAGTGTCTCGCGGTTGTAGTCGGCGGTGCGACCGATGCTTTTGACGGGTCGGCCTGGACGGGGGCCGCTGCGACGCCGTCCACCGATCTTTCGACCTGCCTTGGCATACGGGGACAGCGCATCGTGCAGCTTCGTGCTGTTGTCGTCAGTCAAATCAACCTCGTAGGTTACGCCATCGAGCGCGAACTCCACTGTGCTGATGTCTTCGGCTTCCTCACCAGTCAAATCGTCGACCAGCGTGACTATGGTTTTCTGTGCCATGGGTAAATCCACTTCCTCGATCTCGTCTGGTGCTGCGCACCTTAACGTACCCACTTGCCACATCGCAAAGCGGCACGGTAACAGCGGCACGAACGGAGCGGGCCAATCGTTTACCACCGTGTCCACTTGCCGCGGTCCCGGTTCGGGGTTTGCCGGTTCCCGCATGCCCACCAGAGGTAATCACGCGCACTGATGCGTCGTCGGCAGGTCACCGCCTGAGGCACGGTGGGCCAATGCGGGGCACAGTTGCGTTGATGAAGGACAAGGGTCAGACAGGCTGTGCTGGTGCGTCGTCGCCCTCATCCACTACATCCACCGCAATATGGATTCGGGGAGGAGTCAAGACGGCACTGTTGCATTGAGCGTTCGGTCCATCCAAGCTGGTGCACCTGCCCATCCAGACGCCACGTAACAGGCCTTCGAATGCCCGGTTGTGACAGTTCTCCGAGGTTCCTGAGGGTCCGCGTCGCTGCTTTGGTGCATGGTGAGGACACCCTTCGCCTTAATGTAACAGTGCCGTCCCGCCCGGGCTGAGGCCAGCGCACGGTGGTGGCT
>JALZCO010000243.1 GCA_030863015.1 Actinomycetota bacterium | reverse complement strand
CCACGCCGAGCCCGGCCAATCCGAGCGCGCGGCGCCGGCTGATCGGCGCCCGACTCACTGCAACTCGGCCCGACGCCGGCGGTACTCCTCGTCGTCGATCTCGCCGCGGGCGTAGCGCTCGTCAAGGATGTGCCGGGCCGAGGAGGAATCCGCCGGCGAGCTGGTGCCGCGGCCCTGCGCAAGCCGGTAGGCCACGTAGCCCAGCAGCAGCAGACCGATCAGCACGAGCACCGGCCAGATCCAGAACCAGCCCATCATCATCGGACCATCCATCATGGTCATCACTCTCGTCTTGAGCGGCCGGCCCCGGCCACGGCCGCCGTCAGCCGCTTACCCAGACTCGGATCACTTGTGCGCCGCGGTTCTGCGCCGTGACGACGAGCGGTACCTCGGAGTCCGCACTGTTTCTTCCCGTCGGTGCCCTGCTTCCGGTCACTTCCCGCTGACAGTCGCGGGCAGAAGCTATCCGCTGCCGCGCAGCCGGGCCCTCCACCTCGCGCACGCCACCAGCAGGTGCGGCGGCATGTGTCCGCCGACGCTCCGTCGACCTGGTCGACAGTGGGCTGGCGGAGCTCATCGGTGGGTAGCGGCGGGCCCAGCTCACGTACGGCAGCTTGGTTAACACTGCTACCTGGGCACGTATGGGGCACCGCGGTTGGCTGCCAAACCGGCGGACATCACCGGCAGGCCAAGGGTGATCCAGTCGTGCAACCCGCCCCGGTAGTACCAGATGGTCTCCGCGGAATGGTCGGCGTCGATGAGCGCACGAATGGCCCTCGGCGACTGTCCACACTGCGGTCCGTTGCAGAAGAATACCGTGGGATGTTCCTGATCCAGCTCATCCCCTGCGCGCGGCCACGTCGGCAAACGGGACGTTGACCGCGCCGGGGATGGTGGCGCGGTCATAAGAGTCGCGGTCGCGGCTATCGACGGCTGGCAGCCCTTTCTCCAGGTGCTCGATGAGTTCGCCCTCACCAACGGTCCGCACGCCCTCGGCCACCTCCATCGGCTGGATGCTTCCCCAGGTGCTCCACCACAACCAGCCCGGGCTCGCCCTCCATTGGCCGCGGCATGGCCTGCATCTCCTGCCTCATCGGCGTCCGCTCGAACCGCGCATTCACGGCAGCTCCTCTCGTGCTCTATGCCGGAAGGTCAGTGCAGCCACACCGGCGTTGGGCCCGCTGCTACCGCAGGTGTCCACATTGGCGGTCCAGGATAGGGTTGCGCATGCAGTACACGCCGGGGCAGCGGTCGCCAGTCGGGTCCTGATCTGTTGGAAGGCCTCGTTGGACGTATCGGCCTCGGGTGATCGTTGCGCGGAAAGTGGTGAGTTGGATGCCGTCGAGGGCGGCCGCGGTGCATAGGTCATGGCGTAGCAGGCAATCCCTCCCACAGGCAGTAAGCCAGCGAATTGGGTGGCGCGCCGTTGCCATCCATCACTGGGAACGCGCAAGCGACTCCACCTCCCCGCTGGCGTAGGAGACGGCGCCGTGAAACTGGGGGCTGCCATGCTCGGGCTGCCGCTGCCCGTGGAGACTCACCGATGGACGCAGCGCCTTGGGATCGTTGCAGGCTTTGTCGATGGTCTGCTCAAGCTCGCCAGGTTGATGTTGTGCATGCCGTACTCCTTCGATGCGTCAGCTAAGACCAAGGACATCGACTCAAGAAGCTCGTCATTCCGTCGACCATGTCATGTGTTACTTCCATAGTTTCTCACTGTTCGACGGGGTAGCTGGCGTTGTTCCAGGCGCCCATGCCGCGCGGGTGGCGAGCATCAGCGCACCGGCGTCCTGCTGGTTGGCAAATTCGGCTACGGCCAGCGCGGGCAATTCTGCGAGCACCCCAAGCGGCGCCACGCCCGCCAGGTTCTGCTGCGCATCCGCGGCCAGGGCGACGCTTTCATGCGTTGTATGATTCCGTTAGCGCTCCTATGCCGTCGTTACCTCAGCACGCTGCTCGTGCTGTTTACGTCGCCCGTATCGGGTCATGCCCCGCGGCTTGTACACCGCCAGCACCGTGGCCATGAGCAACAACAGCAGGGCGGCACCGGCGTGGAGCACCACGGACGGGCTCCGCAGTACGCCCAGCTCCTCACTGGGCAATGTCGTTTCTGCGGCTACGCCTGCTAGATAGCTCAGTGTCTGCGTGTACATCAGCAAGATGATGATGGCGCTAACGTTGATCAGGAGTTTGAACAGGACCCAATAGTGACGGGATAGCCCCACGCGGTGCCCAGTGACTGCACAAGCCCGGTGATCAGCGAAGCGAGGGCCAACGGAACGAGGACGAACCAGGCAGCCGGCTTCATTACGAGATAGGCGGCACGCACTGTCTGAGCCTCCTGGCTGGTCACTCCGACGACGCCGAGAGCTAGGAAGACAGCGACCGCGCCAAGCCAGCCGACCGAGGACGTGACATGGGCGGTCAGTGCGAATTTGTGAAGCCGGGGTGTCATGGTCATCAGTGGCCACCCTCGGGTGGTACGTGGCCACCAGGGCCACCAAGTTCTATGACGCTGGAAGGCGGTGTGGTGCCACCAGTGTCACTGAACGATGCGTGGCGACCAGGGCCGTGGTCACGACCGGTGAGCAGCAGGATGACGAACAGCAGGACCAAGATGAGGCCGATGATCCCAAACACCTTCACCCATCGTGGTGTGCTGGTATCGCGGTCGGTATCGCCTTTGGAGTCGGGGTAGGGGGGCGGGTCGGCCAGCGCATCGCTGGGTACCCCGAAAGGCCAACCGCAAACCATTGCACGTGTACCCACGGCGTCAGTAAGTGGTACCTGTCCCTATTCGTCGAAAGGCCATGTCCCTGCTTGATGGCGTTTCCCAGCACTGCGCGGACGACCGTCCCGCCCGCGATATCTCAGCAGTCCAAAGCGGGTCCGATGGAGGTTAGAAGGTCCTGTCATCACTTTCCGGCTTCCCGGATGGAACGGCACTGCGCTGGTCTCAATCGGATTACTCGACTTCTTGGCTCATTGTGCCGTCGTTACGGTCACCAGGGCCACTGGTCGATTCCGCTACCGCATTGGCCGCCGCCGCACGCCGCAGCCGGGCAGCAGCACCCCGTTGGAGGCGAGGTGCTCGGCTTCAGGGCAACGAGGTCGTCATCGGCCGCGACGTGTGGCCGATGGGCTGTTCGACGTTTTTGCCGCGGACTTCACGGGAATACGGACGCCGTGGGTGTGCGCCGTTGGATCGAGGGATGGCCGGTCTTCCGCCAGCTGACCGGCACCGACCCGACTGGGCGAGGGGAGGCGGTGCGATCGGCAGCGACCGCGCAGCTGCGTCGCCGCACCGCCGGCGCCGACCGGGTGGTCGGCTCGATCTGCCCGTACTGCGCCGTCGGCTGCGGCCAGCGGGTCTACGTCACCGACGGGAAGATCACCCAGATCGAGGGTGACCCGGACTCCCCGATATCCCTGGGCAGGCTGTGTCCCAAGGGTGCGGTCACCAAACAACTGGTGACCGTGCCTACCCGGGTGACGACCGTGCGCTATCGGCGTCCCGGCGGCACCGACTGGGAGGACCTCGATCTCGACACCGCGATGGACATGATCGCGGATCGGGTGATCGAGACCCGGCGGCAAACCTGGCAGGACACCGATCCACTGGGGCGGATGTTACGCCGCACGATGGGCATTGCCCACCTCGGCGGGGCCACCTTGGACAATGAGGAGAACTACGTCATCAAGAAGCTCTGGACCGCGTTGGGTGCAGTCCAGGTGGAAAATCAGGCCCGCCTTTGACACTCCTCCACCGTCCCCGGTCTGGGGGCTTCCTTCGGTCGCGGCGGTGCGACGACCTTCCAGCAGGACCTGGCCAACTCCGACTGCATCGTGATCCAGGGCTCCAACTTCGCGGAGTGCCATCCGGTGGGCTTCCAGTGGGTGATGGCGGCCAAGCATCGCGGCGCGAAGATCATTCACGTCGACCCGCGGTTCACCCGCACCAGCGCGTTGGCCGACCTGCACGTGCCGCTGCGCGCGGGCACTGACATCGCCTTCCTCGGCGGCCTGATCAACCACGTGCTGAC
>JALZCO010000240.1 GCA_030863015.1 Actinomycetota bacterium | reverse complement strand
GTGGGTGGCTGGGGTGCGACGAACGCTGCGGATCGGTCTTTACCGGGTCGACCCGCCGGTCGTGCTCGCGCCAATGGCCGGGATCACGAACGTGGCCTTCCGGCGGCTGTGCCGGGAGCACGGGGCGGGGCTGTACGTCTGTGAAATGATCACCAGTCGCGCGCTGGTGGAACGGCACCCCGGCACCCTGCGCATGGTCAGCTTCGATGCGGCGGAGCATCCCCGTTCGATGCAGCTGTACGGGGTCGATCCGGCGACAGTCCGCAAGGCCGTAGCGATGGTGCGCGACGAGGACCTCGCTGATCACATCGACCTCAACTTCGGCTGCCCGGTCCCGAAGGTGACCCGGCGGGGAGGTGGTGCCGCGCTGCCCTACAAGCGGGCCCTGTTCGGTGAGATCGTCCGCTCGGCGGTCGACGCGGCCGGGCACCTCCCGGTCACGGTGAAGTTCCGGATCGGCATCGACGACGAGCACCGCACCTTCCTCGACGCCGGACGGATCGCGCAGGACGCCGGAGTGGCAGCGGTAGCGCTGCACGGGCGCACCGCCGCGCAGCGTTACTCCGGCAGTGCCGACTGGGACGCCATCGGCGCGCTCAAGCAGGCCGTCACGTCGATACCGGTCCTGGGCAACGGGGACATCTTCGCCGCCGCGGACGCGATCCGGATGGTCGAGCACACTGGCTGCGACGGGGTTGTGGTGGGCCGCGGTTGCCTGGGACGGCCGTGGCTGTTCGCTGAACTGGAAGCCGCCTTCGCCGGCATCCCGGTGCCGACACCACCGACCCTGGGGCAGGTCGCGGCAATCCTGCGTCGCCACGCCGGGTTACTCGCCGAGCACCTCGGTACCGATAAGGGCCTGCGTGACCTGCGCAAGCACATCTCCTGGTACCTGCACGGTTTTCCGGTCGGGGGCGACGTGCGGCGCGCGCTGGGTATGGTGTCCAGCCTGACCGAGCTGGAAAATCTGCTCACCCAGCTGGATTTCGATGCCGCGTTCCCGCCTGACGCCGAAGGCCCCCGAGGCCGCCAGGGTTCGCCCGGACGGGTGGTGCTCCCGGAGGGCTGGCTAGACGATCCGGCGGATCGTACCGTCCCCGCGGACGCCGAGCTAGCCCATTCCGGGGGCTAAGGTCGAGCCCGTAGTAGGATCCGACCCCCGGATGGCCTAATGCGCTGGTCCAGGGGAGGAGGTCGGGGTGTCCGACGGGCCAGACGGTGCCCCGCCCTGCAGGCACAGCTGCTTGCGGTGGACCGCTAAGGCGTTGGTAACTGCAGTGGCCTGCCTGGTATTCGTGATCACTGCCGCAGGCTGGACCACTACGCAGTGGCTGGACGGGCAACTGCGTGATGTGCTCGCGCTCGACCCAGACTCCGCAGCGATCATGGACGCGGAGGCCCAACGTGGTGACGAGAACGTCCTGCTGGTCGGCTCGGACAGCCGGATGGGTGCTCAGCGCAGCGACGGTGTCGGCAACATCGACGTGGTGGGAGGCGCTCGCTCGGACACCGTGATGATCGCTCATCTACCTGCCGACAGGTCTCGCGCGGTGGTGGTGTCCTTCCCGCGAGACCTGCAAATCCAGCGACCGCCGTGTGAAGTGTGGGATCCCGCCTCGGGTTCCTACACCGGCCGGATCGACGCCGGCGCCAGCGTCGCCAAGTTGAATACCGCCTACGAGGTCGGTGGGCCATTGTGCGTCACCAAAGTCGTCCAAGACCTATCCGGACTGGCCGTGACCCGGTTCGTCGGCGTCGACTTTCATGGATTCAAGAGCATGGTCGACGCTGTGGGTGGGGTGCGAATCTGCGTGGAGCGCCCGCTCAAGGACAGCCAGCTCGGTACGATCATCCCCCAGCCGGGCTATAGCACGATTTCGGGTAGCACCGCACTGAGCTACGTGCGGGCCCGGCACGTCACCGGTGACCCCACGTCGGACTACGGCCGGATCGCCCGTCAACAGCACTTTCTGTCCGCGCTGCTGCGGCAGGTGCTGTCTCCGGGCGTACTGCTCAACCCGGCGAGGTTACGCGCGCTGATCACCGCGGTCGCCGCGAATACCGTCGGCCAGAACGTCGACTCCTCGGCGCTGCTGACCTTGGCCCAGTCGGTGCAGAAACTGGATCCCGCCAACGTCACCTTCGTCACGGTGCCGACCACTGGATTGGCCAACGAGTACGGCAACGAGGAGCTCCAGGCCCAGGACAACGCAGCGCTGTTCCGGACGATCATCGACGGTGCGCCGCTGCCAGGCACGCAACCACCTGAGCCTCCGAGCAGTGCCCGTTCCACCGCACCGGTGGCGCCGCAACCACCAGAACCTTCGGCTGCGCCCCAGCCCCCGGCCGCTGGCCATTCCCCGGCCGCCGTCCCACTGGCCACCGTCAACGGTGCCGAGACCGTGTGCAGCTGAGGCGAGCAAGGCCCTGCCATCGATACGACGCGATCGTCCGGCCGTACCCTCGGCCAATGCGAGAGATATTCCGCGCCGAGCTGGACAAACTGATCGCAGACCTGGCCAGGATGGCTCGGCTGGCCGGGGAGATGATGACCAACGCATCGTCCGCGCTGCACCATGCCGACCTGGTGCTCGCCGAGCTGGTGATCTCTGGCGAGGACGAGATGACGGCACTGTGCGAGGAGATGGACCAGCGCTGCATCAACCTGCTCGTGCTGCAGGCCCCGGTAGCCTTAGACCTCCGGGTGGTCGTGTCGGCCATCCATGCGGTGCGTGATCTGGGCCGGATGGGCAACCTGGCCCAACACGTCGCCAAGATCGCGCGGCTGAAGCACCCGACCGGGCCGATCCCGGACGACGTCCGTCCGATGTTCGCGCGAATGAGCCTGCTTGCCGCCAGTCTCGCCGAGGAAGCCGCGACCGCCATCGAGAGCCAGGATCCGATGTCCGGTAACCGGCTCGCCGAGGCCGACGACGAGGTCGACGAGCTCCGCCGGCGAATCTTTCGCATCCTCTTCTCGGAGGACTGGTCACACGGCGTGGAGCCAGCGGTGGACGCCGCGCTGATCGGCCGCTACTACGAGCGCTTCGCTGATCATGCGGTTGCGATTGCCCGGCAGGTCGGCTTTCTGGTCACGGGGCAGCCACCTGGGCGGTAACGCGGCTGGCATGCAGGAACTCCACGTCAGTGTGGTGCTTCCGGAAGCCCAGCTTTCGGTAGGTTTGTAGGGCGGCGACGTTGTCGGACTCGACGTACAGGATCACCTCCGCCAGCCCTTGCTCGCGTAGGTACTCCATCCCCGCCGCGATCAGTGCGGCTCCGAGGCCGGTTCCCTGCGCATCGGGATCCACCCCGATCACGTAGACCTCCCCGGTGCCATCGGGGTGCACCTTTGTCCAGTGAAAGCCGAGCAGCCGGCCCTGCTGCTCGACGGCCAGTAAGAATCCTTTCGGGTCAAACCACGGCTGCGCCTCACGCACCGTGAGGTCGCTGACCTCCCAGTGGCTCTGGTCGGGATGCCAGGAGAACGCACGGTTGTTCACCCGCACCACGGCAGCCTCATCCTCGCCGGGTACGAAGCTGCGCAGTGTTACCCCGTCGGGCGGGGCTCGCGACGGGATCGGCTGATCCAGTCCCCGACGCAACTGCAACAGTTCGCGCTTGCGGGCCAGCCCGGCCCGCTCGGCCAGCCGTAACGCAGCCGGGTGTTCGCCGTGCGCCCACACCCACAGCGGTCCGGAAACCCGGGCGAGCAGAGCGGCGAGCAGAGCACCACCGACGCCGCGGCGCCGGTGCTCGGGATGCACCGCAAACTCGGCAGTGCGACGGTTGGCGCGCTCGTCCAGGGCCGCGTAACCGATCAGGGTGCCGGCAGCATCGTGGGCCAGCAGGTGCGCTCCGGTACCGGGATGATGCAGCCGCAGCGAAGCCGCTTCGGAGACCGGATCAACGCCGTCGGACACCGCCGCGGCGGCCAGTAACCCGGCTACGTCTGCAATCTGCCCCTCGGAGGGCCGAACGATCCAGGTCAGCGTCGGGGCCACGCACCGTTCAACCCCGCTGCACGGGAAGTGATTCCGGTGCCGCCCGATCTGAGTCACTGTCCGCTGTCTCGGAGTCCTGCTCAGCTGCGTGCTGCTGGGCCCGTTCCCGGGAACTCATGCTGCGCAATGGCCGGACGAACTTGTAGCCGACGTTTCGTACCGTGCCGATGAGCTGTTCCTGCTCCGGGCCGAGCTTGGCGCGCAGCCGCCGCACATGGACGTCGACCGTGCGGGTACCGCCAAAGAAGTCGTACCCCCACACCTCCTGCAGCAACTGTGCGCGGGTGAACACCCGGCCGGCATGCTGCGCGAGGTACTTGAGCAGCTCGAACTCCTTGTAAGTGAGGTCCAGTGGCCGGCCCTTGAGCCGGGCGGTGTAGGTGGCCTCATCGATCACTAGCTCGCCGAGCACTAGCGCGCCGCTACGGCCGGCGCCCGGCTCGGTGGCGCGCCGAGCCACCAGCAGCCGCAACCGGGCGTCGACTTCGGCCGGGCCCGCGGTGGGCAGCAGGATCTCGTCCGAGCCCCAGTCTGCGGATAGTGCGACCAGCCCACCCTCGCTGATCACGACTACGACCGGCACGTCCAGCCCGGTGGATCCGAGCAACCGGCACAGGCTGCGCGAACCGGCCAGGTCCGAGCGAGCATCGACCAGCACCACGTCGTACGGACCGGCGTCGAGCAAGGCCGCGACCTCCGGCGCGGCCGACCGCACGACGTGCGGCAACAAGGACAGCGCAGGTAGCACCGAGCCCGCTCCGGGGTCTGCGGTGAGCAGCAACAGTTCCATGCCCGCTCCGTCCTGCCGCTGGAGGCTGGCGGCCGCGACCTACAGCACGTCCTGGGAGGATACCTGGCGTTGCCACATCCCATCGATCTCGGTGCGCCGCGTCACGCCGAGGACGACGAACGGACGGAACGGAGACACCGGCGTGCGCAAGCTGGTCATCGCTGTGCTGGTAATCGTGGGACTGGCCGTGGCGGCGGACTTCGGTGCCGCGGCGGCAGCCGAGTACACGCTGGCCCAACAGCTCAGGGAGCAGCTCAAACTGCCCGCTGAGCCGTCGGTGCGAATCAACGGCTTTCCGTTCCTGACCCAGGCATTGACGGGCCGGTATTCGGCCATTGACATCCGGGCGACGGGGCTGGCGGTGGATCCACTGCGCGACGTCGCCGTGGAGGCGACGCTGTCTGACGTCGACGCACCATTGTCGGAGGTGACCTCCGGCAACCTTCAATCTGTTCGGGCAGCGCGGGTCGACGGCCGGGTCCGGATCAAGGACTCTGATCTCGGCCGGGCGATCGGGATCGAGGACCTCCGGATCCAGCAGCCCTCCGACGAGGAGATCAAGAGACTGCTACCGGTGGGCACGCCGCTGCCTGGCCCAGAGTCAGACCGCCGAGCCACACCGGATAACCGGGCGGCGATCCGGATGGTCGCAACCACGGATCTCGCCGGGCTGCCCACTGAGATCATCGGGATCGGACTGATCGAGCTCACCGGTGGTTTGGCACGGATCACCGTCTTGGACGTGCGACTTGCCCGCGACGATGTCGGTACGGTCGGCTTGCCCAAAGAGATCCGCCGGTTACTGCTCAAGACGCTGAGCGTCAAGGTGAATCCCGGCGAGCTCCCGTTCGGCGCCAGACCTACCGGGGTGTCGGTGCAGCCGGGAGCACTGGTCGTAGCGGGCACCGCGAACAACGTCTCCATCGGCCAGGCCGAAATCGGCGCTGGCTGACCGAGCGCGGGTTGTCCGGTGCGTGGAACGATGGTCCCGCAGACCGGGAGTCTCCGGTAGGCTCGCCTTGTGCACTCGCTGCTCACCAAGCGCCGGGCGGTGGACTTCTGCCGTCTGCGCAGCAGCCTGTGTCGGATGCTCTGACCCGGGCGGTGCCTCGCGCTGATCCGCCGGTCGATCTGCGCCCAGCTGTGGACTGAGCTGCGCCGCGATCGGCATGCCGGTGCCGCTGCGCAGCCGAAAATCACCTCCAAGACCATCTACTGTGAATCAAGCAAACACTGAGCGAGGAGCTGCCGCATGAGCCGCGAAAACGTTCTGGTCACGCCGGACTGGGCAGAGCAGAACCTGAACACCGATGGGGTCGTCTTCGTCGAGGTCGACGAGGACACCACCGCCTACGACGCGGGACACATCCCCGGCGCGGTGAAGATCAACTGGAAGACTGAGCTGCAGGACCCGGTGATCCGCGATTTCGTCGACCGGGGCGCCTTCGAAAAGCTGCTGTCGGACAAGGGCATCAGCAACGACGACACCGTGGTGCTCTACGGCGGCAACAACAACTGGTTCGCCGCCTACGCCTACTGGTATTTCAAACTGTACGGCCACCGGGACGTTCGGCTGCTCGACGGCGGTCGCAAGAAATGGGAGCTCGACGGCCGCACCTTGACTATCGAGGAGGTGAGCCGGCCGTCCACCAGCTACACCGCCCAAGAACCAGACACCTCGATCCGCGCGTTCCGTCAGGAGACGATCGACGCGATCGGCAAGAAGAACCTGGTCGACGTCCGCTCACCTGACGAGTTCTCCGGCAAGATCCTGGCCCCGGCTCACCTGCCGCAAGAGTCGGCACAGCGTCCGGGACACATCCCCACCGCGCTGAACGTGCCGTGGTCCAAGGCCGCCAACGAGGACGGCACCTTCAAGTCCGATGACGAGCTGCGGGCCCTCTACAGCGCAGCCGGGCTGGACGAGAGCCGCCCCACCATCGCCTACTGCCGCATCGGCGAGCGCTCCAGCCACACGTGGTTTGTGCTGCACGAGTTGCTCGGGTACTCCGACGTCAAGAACTACGACGGCTCGTGGACCGAGTACGGCTCGCTGGTCGGCGCACCGATCGAACTGGGCAGCTGAGCCAGCGTGTGCGGAGCACTGGATCAGGACCAGGATCTGCCACCGGGGACGGATCTGAGCAAGCACACCGTGCTGGCCGGCACGGTGCGCACGGGCGATGAACCCGTGGAGGGCGCGTTCGTGCGGTTGCTGGACGGCACCGGAGAGTTCACCGCCGAGGTGGTGTCCTCGGCCTCAGGGACTTTCCGGTTCTTCGCCGGCCCGGGCCGCTGGACCGTCCGGGCACTGCACCGATCCGGCAAAGGGGAGGCGACCATGACCGCCGATGGCCCAGGCCTGTACACCGTCGCGGTGACCGTGCCCTAAGCACCAGGTTGGTCGTTCTTCAAGGACCACCAACCC
>JALZCO010000229.1 GCA_030863015.1 Actinomycetota bacterium | reverse complement strand
GGCGACGACGTCCCCGATGGTGGGGTCGTCGTTGGCCGAGATCGCCGCGACCCGGCGGAAGTCGTCGTCGGTGTCCATCGGGTGCGCCACGCCGGCCAGGTGCTCGACCAGGCGGCCCACCGCCAGGTCGATGCCCCGCTTGATCGGCACCGGGTTGCCGCCTGAGTCAATCGCTTTCAAGCCCTCGCGGACGATCGCCTGCGCGATCACCGTCGCGGTTGTCGTGCCGTCGCCGACGATGTCGTTGGTCTTGATCGCCGCTTCCTTGACCAGCTGGGCGCCCATGTTCTCGAACTGGTCCTTGAGGTGGATCTCACGTGCGATCGTCACACCGTCGTTGGTGACCACCGGCGACCCGGTGATCTTCTCCAGGATGACGTTGCGTCCCTTGGGCCCGAGCGTCGACTTGACCGCCTCCGCCAGCTGGTCGACCCCCGCCAGCAGCAGGCTGCGGGCTTCCGCACCGAAACGTAGTTCCTTGGCCATCTGATCTCCCTCGGTGTGGTTGTAGAGCTGTGGCGTTAGAACTAAGGAATGAGGATCGCCCGGCCGCGGACCCGGCCGTTGTCGAGGTCATCGAGGGCCTCGAGGGCCGAGCCGAGCGGGTAGGTCTTGGTATGCAGCGTGACCTTGCCTGCCTGGGCGAGGACCATCAGCTCGGCGAGGTCGTTGTAGGTGCCGACGATGTTGCCGATGATGTTGCGCTCGGTGGAGATGATGTCGAGGGTGGGGATCTGGACCTGGCCCCCGTAGCCGATCACGTAGTAGGAGCCGGCCCGGCGGGTCATCTCGAAGCCGTCGTGCTCGGCGCCCTGCTCGGCAACAAAGTCGAGCACCACTTCAGCGCCCGCCCCGCTGGTGAGGTCTTTCACCGCGTCCACGTGCTGCCCGTTGGCGACCACGGTGTGCTGTGCACCCAGCTTCTCGGCGAGCTTGAGCGCATCCGGGTTCCGGTCGACCACGATGATGGTGGTCGCGGTCAATGCGGCGAGGCACTGGATGCCGATATGCCCAAGGCCGCCGGCGCCGATCACCACACAGGTCGTCCCGGGATAGAGCAGCGGGATCGCCTTGCGCACCGCGTGGTACGCGGTGATCCCGGCGTCGGCCAGCGCCGCAACATCCGCCGGCTGGGTCGACGGGTCGAGCTTGACGCAGGCCCGTGCCGAGGTCAGCAGGAAGTCGGCCATCCCACCGTCTCGGACCAGACCCGGGAAGTCACCGTTGCTGCAGTGCATGTCGTCGCCGGCACGGCAGGCGCGGCACAGCCCGCAGCTCGGCGCTGGGTGCAGGATGACCGTGTCCCCCGGCGCGACGTTGGTGACCCCGTCACCGACCGCGTGCACCCAGCCCGCGTTCTCATGGCCCAGCGTGTAGGGCAACGCCACGCCGCTCCGGTCGGCCCACTGGCCCTCGATGATGTGCAGGTCGGTGCGGCAGACTCCGGCCCCCCCGATCTTCACGATCACATCCAGCGGTCCGGAGATGGTCGGCTCCGGCACGTCCTCCACCGCTGGCGGCTTGTGATAGTCGTGCAACCGGACTGCTTTCATGCCCTTCTCCTCATGGTGTGGTGTGGGCCGCCCCTCGCTCGGCCGCCTGGTGTTCGGTGGCGCAGCCCACGCCGTATCTGGTGGCAAGCAGGCTGAGGCAGTGGCCGGTATTGGCTTCGATGTTCACCCTGGTGGAGCGAACGCGTCGAAGGTGCAGGGGTAGAGCGTCGAGCCCCACGGGCGCACCGGTGCCGTCCACCAGCAGCGGCGCGTCATCGTCGGATCGGATGCCAAGCTCTGCCCGGCGCTCCCGGAGGCGGTCGAGATCAGCTGACGGCGGGACGTCACCCAGCCGCATGCCCGCCAGGTCCGCAGGCTGGGCACCCGCCGCGAGCAGCGGTCGGGCCACCCGGTCCTGGCCTGCCAGCATGGCCTTGCGGGTGAAGGTCGTACGCAGCTCGTCCAGCTCGCTTTGCGCCTCGCTGCCGAACGTGGCCACGAATCCCGCGCGGGCGGCCACCCCGTCGTTGATCGTGGTGGCAGCGAAGTGATCCTCCAGCACGATCTCCGTCCTGGTCACTCCCGCTACCGCCGACACCGCATCGTAGGCGTCGGCCACCATCAGGAACGCGAAGTTCGGTGCACAGAAGAAGGTCGGCAAGCGCAGCCGCACCTGGGCCACCCCGTCCGTGGTGACGGTGCACGACGACACGAACTGGAGCTCGACGATCGAGGTGTCCAGTTCGGGGTCGCGCACCGTCTCCAGCGCGGCCAGCGCGCGTGACGCAAGTGTCACGCCTGGGCTCCGGCGGTCTCGGTGGTCAACTGCTCGCCGGGCGCCATGTCCTCGTCCGCCGCGGTGGGCAACTGGCACTCGGCTGGAACCTTGATGTCGTAAAGCTTCGCCGCGTTGAGCCCGAGGATCTTCTTCTTGGTGGCGACGGTTGGCCGGGGATAATCGGAGAAAGCCTCATCGTCAGGCATCTGCCAGTCGACGAGGCCTTCAATCTGCCATCTCGGCGTCCAGATGTTGTAGTCGGAGCCGAAGGTCATCCGGTCTTCACCGACCCAGAACAGCAGCTCACCCATCACTCTGTTGAAAAACTTCGGCCGGGCGTGCATCAACGCGCCGACTACCACCGAGCAACCGGCGTAGACGTTGGGCTCCTGCACGGCCATATAGCAGAAGTCGTCGATCCGCGGGATGCCCGCATGCTCGATGATGAAGTTGAGCTCCGGGAAGTCGGTCGCCGCCCCGTCGACATCTGCGGCGTCGAAGGCGTCCTTGTCCAGCGGCCAGATGGTCGGGCCCTTGTGGACATGGATGTTCTTGATCCCGAGCTCCTGGCAGCGCTCCAGGTACCGGTAGGCCTCCGGATCGGTGAGCTTCCAACCGCGGGAACCCTGGTACCACTCCGCCGTGTAAAGCTTCACGCCCTTGAGGTTGAACCGCTTGGCGTCCTCCTCGAGCTGCTGGAGCCCGGCATCACCCTCGCGCGGATCGAAGCGACCGTTGGTGATCAACTTGTCCGGGTACTTCTCGGTCAGCACATGATTCTGCGCGGCGGTGTTGAAACCGGTCTTGTACCACTCGGTCAGGTAAGTGGACTGGAAGATCGCGACATCGACGTAGCCCTCGTCGAACATGTCGCGCACGAAGTCCTCTTCGGTGACCTTCAGGTAGTGCTCGTAGTCCCAGTGTGTCTCCGGCGGAGCCAGCTGGTGGTAGCCGTAGAAGCAGTCGATCCAGCCCTTAGCGTAATTCTCGGCGCCCGGTACCCAGTTCTCCCGACTGGCATCCCAGAAGTGCGAGTGGGTGTCGACGACGAAGTACTTCTCGCCATCCTTCTCATACATCGTGGTGGGTCCTTTCGCTTTGGAACGTGCATCCGTCTGGCGCACCGGCCCGCCCAGTGCGGG
>JALZCO010000212.1 GCA_030863015.1 Actinomycetota bacterium | reverse complement strand
CGCGGCTCTGCTCGCGGCCGCAGCGTCGGGGTAGGGCGCGGGCCGGCGGGTTGCTCCCCTTGGTGACAGGGCAGCCTGACTCGGCGCCGGAGAGCTGGCTCAAGCTGCTGGTGGTTGAGGCAGGATTCCCGCCGCCGACGGAACAGTTCGAGGTGATCGACGCTCTGTCCTGCGTCCGGTATGTCCTTGATCTGTGCTGGCCGGAGTTGCGCATCGGGCTGGAGTACGACGGCTACGAGGCTCACGAGTACCGGCTGGACCGCGACGCTGAGCGCGATCTCGATCTGCAACGCCGGGGATGGACCACCCTGCGCGCTACCGCGGAGGATCTCCGTGAGCCGAGCGCGCTGCTCGCGAGACTCGACGACGCTTTTCGCGTCAGGGGAGCCGCTTACTTCAGGGCGCCCCTTGCTGAACAGCGGCCACGGCGACGCCGTGCCTGAGCGCCGGACACACCGTGCACCACAGCGCGACACCCGGGCAGGAGCGCCCGACACACCGGGAAGTTAGGGGCCGATGCCTGCGCAGGGGCGGCTGCGCAGTTCGGCGACGTAGTCCTCCGGCGCGCCGGCTGCTTCGGCGGCATCAGCGATAACTCCGAGGTAGCGGGCCGAGGGTAGGCCACCTTCGTAGGCGTCCAGCACGTACAGCCAGGCGAGGACCGAGCCGTCCAAGGTGTGTACCCGCAGCCGCAGCTTCTTGTGCAGCCCGAAATCTCCCCCTTCCCACCGGTCGAGCAGCTTCTCGTCCTCCGGGGAGACGTCATAGACCACGACGAAGACCTGGGAGAGCGGATCTTCGACGACCGTCGCCAGCGCCCCCTCCCAGCCGAGATCCTCACCACCGAACGTCAGCCGCCACCCGATCAGCCACCCGGTCACCGCCATCGGCGAGTGCGGCGCGCGCTGCATCATCTGTGCGGGATCCATGTTGGACCCGTAGGCGGCGTAGAGCGGCACGCGCGACAGCGTAGTCGCCAGCCCTGACATCCCAGCGTTCCCGCTACCGGTATCGCTTACCCGATGCTTACGGACGGGCACGGAGCGTGCGTACTGAGGCAACCGTTGGCCGGCCCATGCGTCTTATCGGGTACAGCAAGCCTGAGGAGGTTGCGATGCGGATCGTCGCCTGCGGGCTGATCGCGGGTGCGGCCATGCTAGGTGTTGTCCCGGTGGCCATGGCCGACGAGTCGGTCCACGATAAGGCGAGCATCAGTTCGGACAGCCAGGCGGCGCCGGAGGCGGAAGTGAGCTTGCTCGCGGTATCGCTGACTGTCGGTGGTGCGGTCGCCACCGCTGGATCGGGCGCAGCGCTGGCATTGGGTCGCCGCCGCAAGGTCAGTCAACCCAGTTGAAGGTCCGGCTGACCGCCTTGCGCCACTGCGTGTAAAGCTCTTCACGTCGCTGCGGTTCCATCGTCGGGTTCCACCGCCGGTCGGCCGTCCAATTAGTGCGGATTTCGGCCTCGCCGGACCAGAATCCCACCGCCAGGCCGGCGGCATAGGCGGCGCCCAACGCGGTGGTCTCGCCGACCACCGGCCGGATCACCGGTACCGCCAAGATGTCGGCCTGGAACTGCATCAGTAGCTCATTGACCACCATCCCGCCGTCCACTTTGAGCGAGGTCAACGCCACCCCGGAGTCCGCATTCATCGCATCGAGCACCTCGCGAGACTGAAACGCCGTGGCTTCCAGCGCCGCCCTGGCCAGGTGCCCGCGGGTGACGTAGCGGGTCAGGCCAACGATGGCGCCGCGGGCGTCAGGGCGCCAGTGCGGGGCGAACAGGCCAGAGAACGCCGGCACGAAATAGGCTCCGCCGTTGTCTTCGACGGTGGCCGCAGCGTCCTCGATCTCTGCTGCGGAGGAGATCATGCCCAGGTTGTCTCGTAACCACTGCACCAGCGACCCGGTGACGGCGACCGAGCCTTCCAACGCGTACACCGGGTTCTGTGATCCGATCTTGTAGCAGACCGTGGTCAGCAGACCGTGACGGCTCATCACCTTCTCGGTGCCGGTGTTGAGCAGCATGAAGTTGCCGGTGCCATAGGTATTCTTGGCGTCCCCTACGGACAGGCAGGCCTGCCCGAACATGGCCGCCTGCTGATCACCGAGGATGCCGGCAACGGGCACTCCGGCCAGCGCGCCGCGTGCCCGGACCTTCCCGTGCACCTCGGAACAGGAGCGGATCTGCGGCAGCATCGAGACCGGGATGCCCATTTCCTCGGCGATGCCCTCGTCCCAGGACAAGGTGTCCAGATCCATCAACAACGTCCGGGAGGCGTTGGTGACATCGGTCACATGCAACCCCCCGGACGAGCCGCCGGTCATGTTCCACAGCAACCAGGTGTCCATGGTGCCGAAGCACAGCTCGCCGCTGTTCGCCCGCCGCCGGGCGCCGTCCACCTGGTCCAGAATCCAACGGATCTTGGGACCGGAGAAGTAAGTGGACAGCGGCAACCCGGTGCGGTGCTGGTAGCGACCGGTACCAGTGGCTCCACCGAGTTCGGTGCACAACCGATCAGTGCGGGTGTCCTGCCACACGATCGCGTTGTACACCGGCTCACCGCTGACCCGGTCCCACACCACGGCAGTCTCCCGCTGGTTGGCAATGCCCACTGCGGCGATGTCACCGGGCGTCAGATCCGCCTTGGCCAGCGCTCCAGCCGCGACCTCCCGGGTCTTGGCCCACACCTCGAGCGGGTCGTGCTCCACCCAGCCCGCCCGGGGCAGATGTTGCTCATGCTCACGCTGATCCACCGAAATCACCCGACCGTCGTGGTCGAAGACCATGCAGCGGGTGGAGGTGGTGCCCTGGTCGATCGCGGCGACGTACTGGCTCATCGTCTCTGGACGCTAGCGCCCGCTGCACGGGGATACGAGCTGCCCGCCCCGCGTGGTGATGCGATTTATCCAGACATTCTCTGCCCGGCGCAGCCAGGTCATCCGAGGAGGATGGCTCATGACTTGACCTTGCCTTCGGAATCGCAGAGGACCGTTTTCCCTTGGCGTGCAGTGGGCTAACCGGGAGTCGATGCCGATCTCGGGCGGGATCCGGACTGCGCAGTCCTTTGCGGTCAGCCACTTCATGATCAACGGCGCCGGCGGTAACGGCTGCACCGCCGCCGACCGATCTCGATCCCGCTGGCAGGGCTCGCGCCGTTGTCGTCATCGGTTGTCGTCATCCGGCAACAGCTCAGCGCGCCATGAGCGCCGCGTGAAGGAACACTGATAGCACGTGCAGGCATCGCCACGCAGGGAAAGTGCGGGCAATGGGCTCACCGAATCTGGGCGGCGGCGGTAGCGTGCATCGGGCGGGCGGCACGACGGCGGAGCGGAGTCGGGACGCGGAGGGGTCAGGGGACACGGTGCAGGAGGCCAAGCGCGAGCGCCAGCGGCCCCTTGATGTGTGCACGCCTGGGAAGCTTGGTCCCGCGCAGCGAGCGGCGGATTGGCAGCGGCTGGCAGCCGAGCAGTTCGACGTCGTGGTCATCGGTGGCGGTGTGGTCGGCTCCGGCGCGGCGCTGGATGCCGCCACCCGGGGTCTCAAGGTGGCGTTGGTAGAAGCCCGGGACCTCGCCTCAGGCACGTCCAGCCGGTCCTCGAAGCTATTCCATGGCGGCCTGCGTTACCTCGAGCAGCTGGAATTCGGCCTGGTCCGTGAGGCGCTGCACGAGCGGGAGCTGATGCTCACCCGGCTGGCACCGCACCTGGTGAGACCGGTGAGTTTCCTGTACCCGCTGGCTCACCGGATCTGGGAGCGGCCCTACGTCGCCACCGGGTTGGCGCTTTACCAGACGCTGGGTGGAGCACGATCAGTGCCGGGTCAGCGCCACCTCACCCGGGCGGGGGCGCTGCGGATGGCGCCGGCGCTGCGCCGCGACAGCCTTATCGGCGGGGTGCACTACTACGACGCAGTCACCGACGATGCCCGGCACACCATGATGGTGGCTCGCACGGCTGCCCACTACGGCGCCGTCGTGCGCAGCTCCACTCAGGTCATCGGCTTCTTGCGAGAGGCCGACCGGATCTGCGGAGTCCGGGTGCGGGACTGTGAGACCGGTGAGGAGACGCACGTCGACGCGCGCGCGGTGCTCAACTGCACGGGTGTGTGGACTGATGAGATCCAACGGTTGTCCGGTGGGCGGGGTCGGTTTCGGGTACACCCCTCCAAGGGAGTGCACATCGTGGTCCCCAGGGACCGCATCGTGGCCGACAGCGGGTTGATCCTGCGCACAGCGACATCGGTGCTGTTTGTCATCCCGTGGCGTAACCACTGGATCATCGGCACCACCGACACCCGCTGGAATCTCGACCTTGCACACCCCGCCGCCACTCGCGCGGACATCGATTACTTGTTGGATACCGTCAACACGGTGCTGGCCACGCCGCTGAAGGGCGACGACATCGAGGGTGTCTACGCCGGGCTGCGGCCGCTGCTGGCGGGCGAGCGTGAGGAGACTTCGCGGTTGTCCCGGGAGCACGCGGTGGCCCGGGTCGCACCCGGCCTGGTCGCCATCGCGGGCGGCAAATACACCACCTACCGGGTGATGGCTGCCGACGCGGTGAACGCGGCCGTGCCCGATCTGCCCGGTCGGGTCGCGCCCTCGATCACCGACAAGGTGCCGCTGCTCGGCGCGGATGGTTACCACGTCCTGGTCAACCAGGCTGAGACGCTGGCCGCCCGGCACGGATTGCACCCCTACCGGTTGCGACACCTGCTGGACCGTTACGGCTCAGCGGTGCACCAAGTGCTGGCGCTGACCGCGGACCGTCCCGACCTGCTGGCGCCGGTTCGGAAGGCCCCGGACTACCTCAAGGTGGAGGTGGTGCACGCCGCCAGCCATGAGGGGGCCCTGCACCTGGAGGACGTGCTGACCCGGCGCACCCGGATTTCGATCGAGTATCCGCATCGGGGTGAGGCGTGCGCTGCTGACGTCGCCGACCTGATGGGCGAGGTGTTGGGCTGGACGGCGGCTGCCCGGCACCGGGAGGTGGAGATCTACCTGGCACGGGTGGCCGCCGAACGTGACTCGCAGCGCCAGCTCAACGACTCCACCGCCGACGCCCGCCGCGGCGCTGCCCCCGAGCCCCGCCCGCGCCTTCTCGAGCTGGTCAGCTGAGAGAAAAGCTGGTGTCCCAAACACCGTGCCCACCGTGCACCGGCGCCGGACACGCCGTGCACCGGGGCCGGACATGCCGGCCTCCATATCAGGGCGTGATCTGGCAGAGGACGGCGCCTTGAGTGATCGGGGTGCCGGCTTTCGCCGTGAGCCCGGTGACAGTGCCAGCCTGGTGCGCGGTGACCGAGTTTTCCATCTTCATCGCCTCGAGTACCACGATGAGATCACCGGTGTCGACCGCGTCTCCATCGGACACCGCGACCTTGGCCACGGTGCCCTGCATGGGCGCGATAACCGCATTGCCGGATACTGCGGTCGCGCGGTCACCGCCGCGCTTGCGGGGTTTAGCCCTACCGGTGTCACCACCTCGAAGGACCAGATCGCCCGGCAGTGAGACCTCCAGCCGCCGGCCGCCGACCTCCACGACCATGGTCTGCCGCGGTGTTGGTGATGGCACTTCTGCGGGGCTGCCGTAGGGCTGGATGTGGGCAGCGAACTCGGTCTCGATCCATCGGGTGTGCACCGTGAAATGTTCGCCGTCAGTGGCGGCAAACGCTGGATCGTCGACGACCACGCGGTGAAGCGGGAGGACAGTGGGCAAGCCCTCCACGGTGAACTCGGCCAGCGCCCGCCGGGACCGCTCCAGTGCCTGCTCCCGGTCCGCGCCGACGACGATGAGCTTGGCCAGCATCGAGTCGAACTGACCGCCGATCACACTACCGGCACGCACCCCGGCGTCCAGCCGCACGCCAGGGCCTGACGGTGGCTCGAACACCGTGACTGCACCGGGCACGGGCAGGAACCCCCGACCCGGGTCTTCGGCGTTGATCCGGAACTCGATCGCGTGGCCGCGCGGCTGCGGATCCGAGGTGATGGTCAACTTCTCGCCGGCTGCGATCCGGAACTGCTCGCGCACCAGGTCGAGCCCGGTGGTCTCCTCCGACACCGGATGCTCCACCTGCAGCCGGGTGTTCACCTCGAGAAAGGAAATCGTGCCATCGAGGCCGATCAGGAACTCGACGGTACCTGCGCCGGTGTAACCCGCCTCGGCGCAGATCGCCCGGGCCGCTTCATGGATGGTGTGGCGCTGCGCTTCGGATAGGAAAGGGGCCGGGGCCTCCTCGACCAGCTTCTGGTGCCGGCGCTGCAGTGAGCAATCTCGGGTGCCGACGACGACGATGGTGCCGTGCTGGTCGGCCAGCACTTGCGCCTCGACATGCCGGGGCTTGTCCAGGTAGCGCTCCACGAAGCACTCGCTGCGCCCGAAGGCCGACACGGCCTCGCGTGCCGCGGAATCGAGCAACTCGGGGATTTCCTCGAGGGTGTGGGCGACCTTCAAACCACGGCCACCACCACCGAAGGCAGCCTTGATCGCTACTGGCAAGCCATGTTCAAGGGCAAAGGCCACCACCTCGTCGGCCCCGGACACGGGATCCTTGGTACCCGGTACCAGCGGCGCGCCGGCCTTGGCGGCGAGCTGCCGGGCGGTGACCTTGTCGCCCAGGTCACGGATCCCCTGCGGCGACGGTCCGACCCAGGTCAATCCGGCGTCGATCACCGCCTGGGCGAAGTCTGCGTGCTCGGCGAGAAAGCCGTAGCCGGGATGTATCGCGTCTGCACCGGCGCGGGCCGCGACGGCCAGTAACTTGGCCTGGTCGAGGTAGCTGTCTGCGGGGGTGGCACCGCCCAGTGCGAACGCCTCGTCGGCCAGCTGCACGAACGGCGCGTCGCGGTCGTCCTCGGCATAGACGGCGACGCTGTTCAGCCCGGCATCCCGACAGGCCCGAATCACCCGGACGGCGATCTCACCGCGGTTGGCGATGAGCACCTTGCGCAGGGCTATCGGGTCAGATCGGACTGCCGGATAAGACTGAGGCACCGGTGCCTCCACGGTGGTGAGGTCGTATTCGGCGCAGTCTAGGGGCGATGCGGTGGTCAGCCTTGCGCAACGGTGGGGTCGGCTATGAACGTCAGCTCCTCGGGCAGGTATCGCAGCCCGATCCCGCCCGGGCCCACGTCATAAAGGTCGTGCAGGTGACCGAGTTCGCCGGCGGGCAGCAGCGCCCGGTCGTCACGGTCTGGATCGGCGCGAACCCAGGTGTCGAAGGCGGCCAGGTCGGTGTGTCCGGCCTGGAAGTACTTCACCAGACGGCGGTACAGCTTCGGAAACATGATCAATGTGGACAGGTCGGCCAGGCTCTTCGGCTGCGCCCGGGCCGTGGTGGTGACGTGCTCGTGTGGCCAGAGGCCGTGGCTGGCCTGGCGGGCGGCCGTGACGAGCTGGCGCATCCGGTGGATGAGGTCTATCGGCATGGTCGAGTAGAGCTCGGCGTAGGCCAGGCCGCCACGCACGAGCTCGGCGTTCACACTGGCCTCCAGCACCGCGAGGTCGGCGAACACCGAGTCACCGTCGGCGGCGGCCGGGGAGGGCTGGTCAGGAAACACCAGGGCGAGCACCCGGCCGTTGCCTTCGATACCGTTGGCCAGTAGATAGCCCGGTCTGGGATGATGCTCTGCGCTGTGGACCTTGTTCGGTCGGTCCGGCCAGAATTGCACGTCGCCGAATCCCATGATTTGCAGCATTCGATCGCGGGCGCCGTGCGCGAACTGCAGGCCCTGGTGCTGGTTCTCGAAATGGGTCTCGAGGGTGTCGATGCCTTCTAACCGGATGCCATACGTGCCGAGGTGGCGGCGGTCTGGCCCGGTGTTGCCGAAGCGAGGCAGGCTACGCACCAGGTCGTCGCTGTCCGGCAGGAAACTGATCGTGTCGCCGTCGGGCTCTGGCCCATTGCGGGGAAGATCTGGGTAGCGGATGTAGAACTCACCGCGGATCAGGGTGTAGCGGGGTGCTGGCATCAAGCTCCTTTCGGTATGTCGCTACGGCGCTTCAACCTCGCCTCAGGAGGCGCGTCGAAGTACAGGCGTACCCGCTGGTCGTCGCCCACTTCGACGGACAACAACAGCGGGGACTGGCATTCAGGCACCCGCTGCATCGACTCGCGCGCCACATGCGGCGGCACCTCAGGCAGCTCCCCGGACAGCTCCAGCAGCAGCTGCAACCGCTCGGTGGGGCCCACGTCCTCGAACTCCTCGGCCAGCTCGGCCAGCCGCGGCGGCAGGGTGGCCGGTGTGCTCATCCTGGCGTCCTCTCCTCGGCGGATGCGTACCGTCGGCGACCGTGCCACTGGTCAGGTCAAGACCACAGTGTGATCACCGGTACTCCAACCTCGGCGAGCAACCGCCGGGTCAGCGGCAGGCTGATGCCGATGACACTGGACGGGTCGCCGTCGATCCCGTCGACGAACCAGCCGCCGCGGCCGTCCAGGGTGAAAGCGCCGGCCACCTGTAGCGGTTCGCCAGTGTCAACGTAGGCCGAAATCTCGTCGACCGACAGGGTGCCGAAGCGCACCACAGTGGTTTGGGCGTCGCTGGCGGTGGCCGTGACAGCACCCTGGTCGAGGCGTACCACGGCGTGCCCGGTGAGCAACTCGCCGGTGCCACCCGCCATCGCTTGCCAACGCCGCAGTGCGACGTCGGGATCGCCGGGCTTGCCGACCAGCTCGCCGCCGATGTGCAGCATCGAGTCGCACCCGACGACGACCGTGTCGGGGTGCTCGGTGCCGATGCCTGCGGCTACCGCGTCGGCCTTCGCCTGAGCCAACGCGGTAACCAATTGAGCCGGCGTCGCGCCGGGCAGCCTGCTGGTCAACGCCTCCTCGTCCACTGCGGATACCCGCACCACCGGCTCGATTCCGGCGGCGCGGAGCACGGCGAGCCGAGCTGAGGATGCCGACGCGAGAACCAGACGCACGGTGACGCACTGTACGGAGATGGCACCTACTGCTAGGTCATCGGTGCTGGGCTGGATGTGTCGTGAACTCGACGTGACAGACATCTCCGCGTGCATTGCAACGTCGCTGGTGTCGAGTTCACGACAGTCACAATCGCTGCGTGACGCGTATGAGCATGCCGGAATTTCAGTGCGGCCGCGCCGAAGCGCGCCAAGCTCGGGGACCGGGCTGTAGAGGGGTGCGCAGCCGGTGCACCGGATCGGCCCAAGCCGAGCGCGGCGTCTGCGGCTGACCGGCAGCCGTGCTGGTCACCGCGGCGAGTGCCGCAATCAGCGCGGCGAGCTCCTCATTCGACGGCTCACCCCGCACGATGTGGATAACTCGTGAGTGGCATTGAGTGCCATAGCACCGTTTCGCACTCACAAGGGGATGTTCCCGTGCTTCTTGGGGGGTAGCGTCTGGCGTTTGTCTTTGAGCATCCGTAGTGCCCGGGCCACGTAGGAACGGGTGTGGGAGGGCGGGATCACTGAGTCGACGTAACCCCGGTCGGCCGCGACGTAGGGGTTGAGCAGGGTGTCCTCGTACTCTTGTTGCCGCCGAGCCCGCAGCGCCTCGACGTCGGCGCTGCCCTCAGCCGCGGCTTTGGCGAGTTCCTTGCGATACACGATGTTCGCCGCACCGGAAGCACCCATCACGGCGATCTGGGCTGACGGCCAGGCCAGGTTGATGTCCGCGCCGAGGTGCTTGGAGCCCATCACGTCATAGGCGCCGCCGTAGGCCTTGCGAGTGATCACCGTGACCTTGGGCACGGTCGCCTCCGCGTAGGCGTAGATCAGTTTGGCGCCGCGCCGAATGATGCCGTTCCACTCCTGGGCAGTGCCAGGCAGGAAACCGGGTACATCAACGAAGGTGAGCACCGGCACGTTGAACGCATCGCAAGTCCGTACGAACCGGGCGGCCTTCTCGGCAGCGTCGATGTCCAAGCAGCCCGCCAACTGGGTGGGCTGGTTGGACACGATTCCCACGCTGCGGCCCTCCACGCGGCCGAAGCCGACCACGATGTTCGGCGCGAACAGCTCGTGCACCTCCAGGAACTCACCGTCGTCGACAACCCGGGTGATCACCTCGTGCATGTCGTAGGGCGCTTTCGCCGAGTCCGGGATCAACGTGTCCAGCTCACGGTCGGAGTCGGTGATGGTGCCGGCCACCGGGCCGTGGCTGAGATCCGCAGCGTCGAAGACCGGTGGCTCGGAAAGGTTGTTCGACGGCAGAAATGACAGCAGTTCCTTGACGTAGGACAACGCGTCTTCCTCGTCCGCGCCGAGGTAATGCGCGTTTCCGGACTTGGTGTTGTGTGTCCGCCCACCGCCGAGCTCCTCGAAACCGACCTCCTCACCGGTTACCGTTTTGATCACGTCCGGCCCGGTGATGAACATGTTCGATGTCTGGTCGACCATCACGGTGAAGTCGGTCAGCGCCGGGGAGTAGACGTGCCCGCCGGCGCACGGACCCATGATCAGCGAGATCTGCGGGATCACCCCGGAGGCATGCGTGTTGCGCAGGAAGATCTCACCGTAGAGGCCCAGCGAGACCACGCCCTCCTGGATCCGGGCGCCGCCGCCCTCGTTGATCCCGACGATTGGGCAGCCGGTCCGCATCGCTAGATCCATCACTTTGACGATCTTCTCGCCGTACACCTCACCGAGGCTGCCACCGAAGATGGTGGCGTCCTGGCTGAACACACACACCGGACGACCGTCAACGGTGCCGTAGCCGGTGACCACACCGTCGCCGTATGGCCGGTTGGCGTCCTGGCCGAAGTTGGTGCATCGGTGCCGAGCCAGCTCGTCGAGCTCGATGAATGATCCAAAGTCCAGCAGCAGGTCGATCCGCTCCCTGGCAGTCTTGCGACCCCTGGCGTGCTGGCGCGCCATGGCGCGGGCCGACCCCGCGTGCACCGCCTCGTCGTCGCGGCGCAGCAGGTCGGCCAGCTTGCCCGCGGTGGTGTGCATGTCCGGGTGGTCGCTCGAGATGTGGCCGACCGGTTCGGTGGCGCTGCTCATGGCTGCCGACCCTAGAGGTAGCGTCGAGATCGTGTGGTCGGATCTTGAGCGGCCCCCGCTGCGCGAGGCCGCGCTGCGCCGGGCCCTGGTGGCCCCAGCCGGACCCTACGCGGCCCTGGACGTCGTTGCCACAGTGACGTCGACCAACTCCGCGCTGGTCGCCGCGGCCCGGCAAGGGGCGCCCGATCGCACCGTGCTGGTCACCGAGCACCAGACCGCAGGCCGAGGACGGGCCGGACGCAGCTGGGTCGTCCCCGCCCGAGCGGGGCTGACGCTGTCGGTACTGCTGCGGCCCACCGAGGTGCCGCAGGCCCGCTGGGCCTGGTTACCGTTGCTGGTGGGGGTGGCACTGTGCCGGACCGTCAGCACCCTGGGTGAGCTGCCCGCAGTGCTGAAATGGCCGAACGATCTGCTCCTGGGCGCCGAGGGCCGCAAGGCAGCCGGGATCCTCGCCGAAGCGATCCCGGGTCCTGCCGTGGTAGTGGGCATCGGGCTCAACGTGACACTGCGACCCGATGAGCTGCCAGTGCACGATGCGACTTCGCTGGTCATCGAACAGGCCGCCTGCACCGACCGCGACCCGCTGTTGCGAGGCCTGCTGCGTGCCCTGGACCGCGAGGTGCAGCTGTGGTGCGAGCACCAGGGTGATCCGGTCGCCGCTGATCTGCGGGATGCTTACCGGCAGCACTGCGCAACGCTGGGGCAGCCGGTCCGGGTGGAGTTACCGGGTCAGCCCGCGCTGACCGGTACCGCGGTGGACGTGGATACCGAGGGGCGGTTGGTGGTGGCGGCGGGCGGCGGGCGGCGGGTGTTGTCGGCCGGTGACGTGACACATGTGCGGGCGGCTGGGCCGGCCTAGCGGCCTGCTGATGTCAACGAAGCATGGCGGACGGGCTTGGATCGTCATCGCCGCCGGCGTCGTTGCCGGTGTTCGGGTCCGAACCGGTTACGGGTTTACCGACGCGGCCGGCGAGCGTGCTGTGCGCCCGCTGCAAGCAGGACATCAATTCTGCGGACAGCCGGGCCGGATCCACCCCCCGGGCGCGGTCGGTGAGGACCAACTCGGTCGGCACACCACGGGCGTCCACACTGACCCGGACGGTGCCGTCAGCCGAGGCCTCGGTCGCGACCAGCTGGGACATCTGGTGTTGCAGACTGCGATAGATGTGGACCTTTCGCGGCAGCTGTTCGTCCCGTCCGTTGCGCCCATGCGGCTGGCTGGGGTCCATCGCAGCATGATCGGACAGGGGATCGGGCATCATGGCTTTCCTCTCAACCCTCTGAACCTGCTGAAGTCCCGGGATCCTAGGGAGGCCGCTGCGGCCTCCGGCATCGGTACCCGCTGCAGCGGTACCGTGACCGCGCCGGTAGTTGGCGCCGCGGACGAGAAGCAGTGCGGACGAGGAGGAGCCGTGCCCTACCCGGAGGACCTGCTCATGGACGACGAGCGGATCGTGGTCCACAAGCACCCACACTGGAAGATGCTGGTGTTACCAGTGGTGTTGTTTCTGCTCATCGTGGCCCTGTGCGGCTTTTTCGCCGCGCTGATCGAAGGGTGGTCCTGGGAACGCAATGGGTGGATTGCGCTGGGCGTGCTCGGGGGTATCGGCGTGGTGTGGTTGACCGTGGTGCCGCTGCTGCGCTGGCGCACCACGCACTTTGTGCTCACCACCAAACGGGTGCTGGTTCGCGAGGGTATTCTGTCGCGCAGCGGCATCGATATCCCCATCAATCGGATCAACAGCGTGCAGTTCCGGCATAACGTCATCGAACGGATTTTGGGTTGCGGCACACTGATCATCGAGTCGGCCGCTGATGAGCCGCTGGAATTCGACGACATCCCCCAGGTCGAACGGGTGCACTCGCTGCTCTACTACGACGTGTACGCCGGACCGCAGCCGGGATGAGCGCGAGCGAGGTCGGCTTACCCGACCGTCACCCTGGTGACGGGCTGCCGCAGCGGGTAACGATCTGGGAGGTTGGGGCGCGGGACGGCCTCCAGAATGAGTCCGTGGCGGTCCCCGTCCAGATCAAGGCCGAATTCCTGGATCGATTAGCCGAGGCCGGGCTGGTGGTCTTGGAGGCGACCGGTTTCGGGCACCCCAGTTGGGTGCCTCAGCTGGCTGACGCCGCGGAGTTGCTCGGGTTGCTGGCGCGCCGCGCCGGGGTGCGCTACCCCGTGCTGGTGCCCAATGAGCGGGGGCTGGATCGGGCCTTGGCAGCAGGCGTCACCGATATCGCGATCTTCGCCTCGGCCACCGAAAGCTTTGCCCGGCGCAATCTCAACCGTGGCCTTGACGAGCAGTTCACGATGTTCTCGCCGGTGATCGGCCGAGCAGTGGCCGAGGGTCTGCGCGTACGCGGGTACATCTCGATGTGCTTTGGAGACCCGTGGGAAGGCGCCGTGGCCGTGCAGGAGGTTGTTGATGTGGGGCGCAGGCTGCTGCACCTGGGCTGCGACCAGCTCTCCCTGGGCGACACCATCGGGGTGGCGACCCCAGGCCACGTCGCCGCGTTGCTGAACGGGTTCACCGGCGCGGGCATCGGAACTGATGCGCTCGCGGTGCACTTCCACGACACCTACGGTCAGGCGTTGGCCAACACGCTGGCCGCCCTACAAGCCGGAGTGACCTGTGTGGACGCCTCGGCCGGTGGGTTGGGCGGCTGCCCCTACGCGGAGTCGGCCACCGGCAACCTGGCCACCGAGGATCTGGTCTGGATGCTGAACGGGCTGGGTATCGAGCACGGGGTCAACCTCGACGCCCTGGTGCGGACCAGCGTGTGGTTGGCGGGGAAACTCGGCAGGCCCTCGCCGTCGCGGGTGGTCCAGGCCCTGAGTAGGTGACGCCGCCCGAAGGGCTGCGAGCCCTGCCGGACCGCACCGGCAGGGCTTGCAGGGATGTTCAGCTCACACCACTTCGTTGAGCTTGCCCGTCGCCACGTCGAAGATGAACCCGCGGATGGAGTCCTTGTGCGGCACGAACGGACTGGTCTTGATCCGGGCGATCGACTGCCGGACGTCCTCCTCGAGGTCTGAGAAGGCCTCGGCAGACCACGCTGGCTTGATCCCGGTCTCGTCCTGGATGGATCTCTTGAACTGGTCGTCGGTGAAGGTGAGCATTCCGCAGTCGGTGTGGTGGATGAGGATGACCTCCCGGGTGCCGAGCAGCCGCTGGCTGATCGCCAGCGAGCGGATCTCGTCATCGGTGACCACGCCACCCGCGTTGCGGATCACGTGTGCCTCGCCGTCGTTCAGGCCCAGGATGCGGTAGACATCCAGGCGGGCGTCCATGCAGGCCACGACGGCGACACCCTTGGCAGGCGGTAACGGCAGCGGTCCGGAGAAGGTCTCGGTGTAACGGGCGTTGTTGGCAAGCAGTTCATCGGTAACGGACACGAACTCTCCTGGTGTGCGGGATACTGGGTGCAAATGGATGAGCAGGGGGCACCGAGGATCGGCCGCGCGGAGCGGGGGAGGCCATGCGCCGACGCGCGGCCTAGCTACAGAATTGATCGAACGCGTCCATGCGCCGGCTCGGCCAGAACTGCTCGAGCACAGCGCGCCGCATGCGCATATCGTTACCTGCTACCAGCCCAGCGGGCAAGAGGCGGCGCGTGAAGTCACGAGGTCCCATCGATATGGATTTCGACGGGGCCCGCATCTACGCGATCCCGATGACGACGCGGTTCCGGCGAATCACCGTCCGGGAAGGAATGCTCATCGAAGGCCGGGCCGGATGGGGTGAGTTCTGCCCGTTTCCGGAGTACGACGATCAGGAGGCCGCACCGTGGCTGGCCACCGCAATCGAGCAGGCAACGGTGGGCTGGCCGGAGCCGGTGCGGGAGCGGATCCCGATCAACTGCACGGTTCCGGCGGTGGACCCGCGGCGTGCGCACGAGATCACCGCACAGTCCGGTTGTGACACCGCCAAGGTGAAGGTCGCCGATCATCCCGAGTCGCTGGCCGAGGACCTGGCCCGGGCCGAGGCGGTCCGGGACGCGCTCGGTCCGGCGGGGGCGATCAGGGTGGACGCCAATGGTGTCTGGGACGTCGACACCGCGGTGCGCGCCATCCGCCAACTTAACAAGGCAGCTGGCGGGCTGCAGTACGTCGAGCAACCGTGCCGGACCATCGAGGAGCTCGCTGCCGTTCGCCGCCGCGTGGAGGTCCGGATCGCCGCTGACGAGTCGATCCGTCGCGCGGAGGATCCGCTGCGGGTCGCGGTCGCCGGCGCGGCTGACCTCGCGGTGATCAAGTGCGCCCCGTTGGGCGGTGTCCGGCGTTCGCTGCAGTTGGCCGAGGCCGCCGGACTGCCCTGCGTGGTGTCCTCCGCGCTGGAGACCAGCGTCGGCCTCGCGGCTCAAGTCGCCCTCGCCGGAGCACTGCCGGAGCTGAACCTCGCCTGCGGTCTTGGCACGCGGTCGCTGTTGGGTGGCGATGTGGTTGTCGAAGCCGATTCATTGTGGCCGTCCAAGGGCTACCTTCCGGTGCTGCGCGCCCCGGCCACACCCGATCCGGCGCTGTTGAAGGCACACCAACTGGTGGACTTGCGGTGCGTGACCTGGTGGCGTGAGCGGCTCGGACGCGTGCTGCGCGTTGGTGGGTGGAGATGACGCGCGCGGTCACTCCCTGCGCAGCAGCGCCAGGGCGGCGTCGTGCAGCAGCCCATTGGACGACAGTGCCGTGCCACCGTCATGTCGAGCGACCCCGTCAAGGTCGGTGAACCGGCCACCGGCCTGCTCCACCAGTACCTGTGCGGCCGCCACGTCCCAAGGATTGACCACCGGCTCGGCGGCCAGGTCGATCGCTCCCTCGGCAACCAGGCAGTGCTGCCAGAAGTCACCGAAGGCCCGGTTCTCCCAACACGCGTCCACCAGTGCGAGATAGGACTTCCGGCTGTGGTACCGCACCCAGCTGCCGAGATGGGTGGTGGACACGTAGGCATCGGAAAGCACGCCGACCCCGGACACCGTGATGGCTCGGTTGTTGCCGCACGCATCCCGGGTGTGCGCGCCCGCCCCGGCAGCAGCCCACCAGCGCCGCCGCAGCGCCGGTGCACTGATCACCCCGACCACCGGCCTGCCGTGCTCGACGAGTGCGATGAGGGTGGCCCAGACCGGCACGGCGCGCAGGAAGTTTTTCGTCCCGTCGATCGGATCCAGCAGCCAGACTCGGCCGGCTCGTTCGTCAGCCGGCCCCCCGCCCTCCTCACCGAGCACTGCGTCCTGCGGCCGCTGTTGGCCCAACACCGCCCGGATGGCCTCCTCGACGGCCAGGTCGGCGTCGGTGACCGGAGTCCGGTCGGGCTTGCGGTCGACTTTCAGGTCCGCTGCACCCATCCGGTCCATCGTGATCGCGTCGGCGGTATCGGCCAGGGTAAGAGCCAGAGCCAGGTCGCGGCTGTGATCGGGCATCACTGCGCCTCCGCGGGAAGAAGTACGTCGGCGGGGCATCATTCCGCCTCCGCGGGAAGAAGTACGTCGGCGGGTACACGCGTAGATGCTTCCAGCCGGTCCTACGCTGAGCGTTGTGGCCACTGTGCTCCTCGCCGAGGACGACATCGGCATCGCCCAGCCGCTGTCCCGCGCCCTGCAGCGGGAAGGCCACGAGGTGATGGTGGTCGGTGACGGCCACACCGCGCTGGCTCGCGCCGACCAGGACGAAGTCGACCTTCTCGTGCTCGACCTCGGCCTACCGGGGATGGATGGCCTGGACGTCTGCCGCCGGCTACGGCGAGTGCGCCCCGACGTCCCGGTGCTCATGCTCACCGCCCGAACCGATGAAGTGGACTTCGTCGTCGGGCTGGACGCGGGCGCCGACGACTACGTCGCCAAGCCGTTCCGGCTTGCCGAACTGTTGGCCAGGGTCCGCGCCCTGCTGCGCCGCAGCGCGCCGGACGCGCTGGAGGTGGGCGGGGTGCGGATGGACCTCGCCGGCCACCGGGTGCTCATCGATGGCATCGAGGTTGGGCTGGCGAACAAGGAGTTCGAGCTGCTACGAGTGCTGCTTTCCCGGCCGGGGCAGGTGGTCAGCCGGGAGGAGATCCTGCGCGAGGTGTGGAACGCCCCAGAACTCAAAGGTTCCAAGACCCTGGACATGCACATGTCATGGCTGCGCCGCAAGATCGGCAGCAGCCGGATCGCCACCGTCCGGGGAGTGGGATTCCGCTTCGACGCGTCGTAGAGGAAGTAGCGTGCGGTCGTGCGGTGGAGGATCCTGCAGTCCACGCTGATCGTGGTCACGATCATCAGCCTGATGCTGGGTATCCCGCTGGCCATTGCCAGTTGGCGGCTAGCGGAGAACTTCACCCGGGCCGACCTGCTGACCCGGTTGGAGCAGGTGGTGTCCAGACTGGATGATCAGAGTTCGCCTCCGACGTCAGAAGATCTGCGCGCGGTCAAGTTGGTGCTCCCACCCGACGGGCAGCTGATCGTGGATTCGCCGCAGACTGGTCGATCGGTGCTCGGCACTGATCCAGGGTCCGACGCGGTGGTGGAGTCGTTGCCGTTGGCTCAGCACGGCACTGCACAGCTGGCCGTACCGGGGGATGCGATGCGGGGCGATCAGCTGCGCGCGGCCGCCATGGTCGCGCTGCTCGTGGTGCTGTCGGTGGGAATCGGCGCAGCCATCGCCACCGTCACCGCCCGGCGGCTGGCGGAACCGCTGGAGGACGTCGCCGATCGAGCCGCTCGGCTGGGGGCCGGAGACTTCCGCCTTGCCCCGGCGCGACATGGCATTCCGGAGCTCGATCGGGTCGCAGATCTGCTGGACACTTCGGCGGCCGCATTGGCCGAGCTCGTCCAGCGGGAGCGCGACCTCGTCGGCGACGTGTCGCATCAATTGCGTAGCCGGCTGACTGCACTGCAGCTACGACTCGATGAGTTGGCCGCGCACCCTGATCCGGCCATCGCCGCGGAAGCCGAGGCGGCGCTGGAGCAAGCCGAGCGGCTCGGCGCGGTGCTCGACGACCTGCTGCGGGCTACCGAGGAGGCCCGGGCCGCCACCGCCGAGCCGGTGGAGCTTGCTGAACTGCTCCGCGGCGTCGTCGCTGACTGGCAGCCACAGGCCGATGCCAAACGGCGGAAGTTGCGGCTGAGGGTGGCCGACGGGCTGGTCGCCCGAGTCACGCCCGGACGGCTGCGCGAGGCGCTCGGAGTACTGATCGACAACGCGTTGCGGCACGGGGCCGGCGTGGTGACGCTGTCGGCACGACGTGGCGGGGCAGGACCGGATCGAATGGTGGTGTTGGAAGTGGCCGACGGTGGGCAGGGAGTGCCCGAGGAGCTCGCCCCGCACGTCTTCGACCGTGGGGTCTCCGGGGCCTCCTCCACTGGCGTCGGCCTGGCGCTGGCCCGGGCGTTGGTGGAGGCCGATGGGGGTCGGCTCGAGCTCAGCTCGGCGCGACCCGCCAGGTTCGCGGTATACCTGCGGGTACCGCGGGGTGAGGAGCTGGCCGGGCCGCCACGGCCGGGCACCGGCGTGG
>JALZCO010000197.1 GCA_030863015.1 Actinomycetota bacterium | reverse complement strand
CGCTGATGGCCACGGCCAGGCAACGACCGCTGCCGGCTGCGGCGGTTGCGATGGCGGTGTTGTTGGTGCTGCGACGCTTGCTCCGCCGGAAAAGATGAGGACCACGCGCGGGCCATTCTGAACTGTGTCGGGTCCGAGCTGGGGTGTCGGCGTTGGTGGTGGCCAACCGCTCCGGCGTCACCGGCGGGTCGACGTGCGGGCGGTGCCGATCGGTGTCGACATCGACAGGCGGGCGGATCTTTGACGGCGGCCATGCCCACCCACAACAGCCACCGCGCGCGACCGTCGTCAACACTGTCACCTCAGGGGCAGGCGGGTCAGGGGCAGCGCCGTGCTAGGCGTGTCCAGCAACGTCCATGATCTGCTGTGCTTGTCTAGGGGGTGTGGAGTAGTGGTCAGCTGTCCGCCTCGTTGCTGTCAGATCGAGCTGTGAACATCAGGTTGGTTCATGATCAGCGCTATCGACGGGAACCTTGCTCGCAGACGCCTCCGTGCTACGCAGCGTCGGACGGTCCTGGTGATCGTGTTCTACCCGATCACCCAGCGCAGTCGACATCGCCACCACATCTCGCAGGCTTATGACTGTAAGAATGTACTGTACGTCGCATGAGCGACGCTGTTTATTAGACACCCGTTGGTACGGGGCGACAGCGTATTGTGCACGCTCTTGCTCAAGGTCGTGGACAAGTGGAGACTGCAGCTGCGGCCACTGTAATAAGCATCGAACACCACCGGGTGTAACCCGTCGAATTGAAAGGCGGCATGATGGAACTCAAGCTGCGGCCAGGTAAGCCTGAAGACGCCGAGACCTGCGCCCAAATCTGTTACGAGGCATTCGCCGCGATCGCTAAACAACACAATTTTCCGCCGGACTTACCGGTCCCCGAGGCGGCGGTCGGGCTGTTGTCGACGATGTTGGCCAACCCTAAGTTTTACTCGGTGGTAGCGGAAGCCAACGGCCAAGTCGTGGGCAGCAACTTCCTCGACGAGCGCTCAGCCATAGTCGGTGTCGGCCCGATTACGGTAGACCCCGCCCTCCAAGACGGTGGAGTAGGTCGAGCCCTCATGCTGGATGTGATCCGGCGTGCCACAGAACGCGGCGTTCCAGGGATCCGCCTTGTTCAGTCCGCGTACCACAACCGTTCTCTGTCCCTGTACGCAAAGCTCGGTTTTCAGGTTCGTGACCTGCTCGCCTGCATGCAGGGCACCCCTCCCAAGGGTAAGATCTCCGGCTACGAAACCCGGCGAGCCAGGCCCGCGGACCTCGAAGCGTGTAACGCCGTCTGCCGTCACGTTCATGGGCATGACCGGTCTGGCGAGGTGACCGACGCCCTCACACAGGATACGGCGCTGGTCGTCGAACATGACGGGCGTATCAGCGGTTATGCCACCGGCCTGGCCTTCTTCGCGCATGCAGTGGGTGAGAGCAACGAGGATCTCAAAGCGCTCATCATGGCCGCCGATGAGTTCGGAGGCCCCGGCGTTCTCGTCCCTACCCCCAACGCCGACCTGTTGCGCTGGTGCTTAGAGCGGGATCTGAGGGTGGTGCAGCTCATGACTCTGATGACCGTCGGTTTATACACCCCACCGGCCGGCGCCTACCTCCCCAGCATCCTTTACTGACAGCATCCAACTGGCTTGGGAAATACCGACAACCAGCACGCTGTGCAACCCTAGGACGACAGAAGACCTGCGCCCCCTTTCTCAGCTGTACATGTGAAGACGATCAGTTCAGATCCGGATTGATCATCGTGTGTCACTGGTGGAGCATGTCACCCCTGAAGTCACACCCAGGACAGACGTCCTCGCCTTCGGATGTGTCCCTCGTACCACGCATGCGCTGCTGCATGGAGGATCGCGCCTTCGGCGTCCACCTTCCCCGACTGCATCACGCCGATCGCGTTGTTGACAATTAACTTCAGATCTGCGACTCAGGATTGGGGAGCGATGGGGTGCGGCATTGCTGATATGCCTTTGCATGCTAGGAACGCGCACTTGCAGGCGAGTGGGAGGGAGAGAGCTGAAGCTGCGATCTCTCGCGTCCCAAAGCCTCAGCAACCGTGTGCGCGGTATGCGATAACGAACTCGCGCCGCTGGAGGTCGCCGGGCCACTGTTGGTGACCGCCGGGGACAACCCTGACCGGCTGCATTCGGAAGCCGCCTTCGCCACCTGCGCGGTGTCGCACCGATCCCGGCCACAGCCAGTCAGATTTATCCGCACTTCGGAGATCTGCCCATCAACTCGGTTATGGCAGCCACCGTAAGGGATTGGCTGGGCATGTTGGAAGAAAAGAAGCTCAGCCAGAACTACAAGACGGTCCTGTTTACCACGCTGTCCTCTATCATGGACTCGGCGGTTGAGGAAAGCTGATCACGATCAATTCGTGCAAGGCAAGAGCATCAAACGGCCGACTAGCCCGAGTTCCGACATTGTTTGACCGAACGTTGGTGTTCGCTCTGCCCAAAGGCGGCAAGAAGCGGCGCGTTCCGCTGTCAGCCGGGGTACTTGCGGCCACAAGCGCACATGAGCGGGCGTTCCCGTCGACAGAGGTCACGTTGCCCTGGGGTGAGCCAGGCGGCAAGCCGGTCACAGTTCGGCTCTTGGTGATGGGCAACGGTGGTCGGTTGTACACGGGCGACTTGTTTCACAAGGTCGTATGGCAGGGCGCCTTCCGCTAGGCATCGACACTGCTGGCGCAGGCGTCTCCGTCAAGGAGCTGGCCGAGTACCTGGGCCACTCCGACCCCGGTTTCAGCCTGCGGACCTACACCCGCCTCGTGCCGTTCAGCTACGAACGGGTCCGATTAGCGATCGACGGCGTGTTCGGCTGAAGTCGGCTGACGGCCTGGACACGGCCTGATCATGGAAACTAGAGGCCGCCGGACCGACATCAAGGTTGTTGATCTAGCTGTTGAGCAGGGCGCGGGCCATTACCATGCGTTGGATCTGATTGGTGCCTTCGTAGATCTGGGTGATCTTCGCATCACGCATCATCCGCTCGACAGGAAAATCACGGGTGTAGCCGTAACCACCGAAAAGCTGCACCGCGTCGGTGGTCACCTGCATAGCCACGTCGGAGGCGAAGCATTTCGATGCCGAGGAGATGAACTTAAGCTTGTGCTCGCCGCGCTCGGCGCGGGCCGCGGCGATGTAGACCAACTGCCGGGCCGCTTCGGTCCTCATCGCCATCTCGGCCAGCATGAATTGGACGCCCTGAAAGTCGGCAATCGGCTTGCCGAACTGCTTACGTTGCTTGACGTAGGCGATCGAGGAGTCCACCGCACCCGCAGCGATGCCCACGGCCTGCGCCCCAATCGTCGGACGGGTGTGGTCCAGCGTCTGCAGAGCTGTCTTGAACCCGCTGCCGGGCTCGCCGATGATTCTCTCGGCCGGGATCGTGCAGTCCTCGAAATACACCTCCCTGGTCGGGCTGCCCCTGATGCCGAGCTTGCGCTCCTTGGACCCGACTGAGAATCCCGGGTCGTCCTGGCGAACGGCGAAGGCACTGATCCCGCTGGCGCCCCGATCCGGGTCAGTCACCGCCATCACGGTGTACCAGGTCGACTTCCCCGCGTTGGTGATCCAGCACTTGGTGCCGTTGAGCACCCAGTGGTCACCGTCGAGCCGGGCCCGGGTCCGCATCCCAGCGGCGTCGCTGCCCGCCTCTCGCTCGGACAGCGCGTAAGACACCATCGACCCCGTGGCCACCGACGGCAGCACCTGCTTACGGATCTCCTCAGAGCCAGCCAGCAACAGTCCCATCGTGCCCAGCTTGTTCACTGCCGGGATCAGCGATGACGACGCGCATACCCGCGCCACCTCCTCGATCACAATGCAGGTAGCCACCGAATCCGCACCCTCACCGCCGTAGGCCTGCGGTACGTGCACCGCATGGAAGCCCGAGCGCACCAGAGCTGTCAGCGCCTCGTGCGGGAACCTTTCCTGCTCGTCGACCTCCGCGGCGTAGGGCGCGATCTCCTTCTCGGCCAGCGACCGCACTGCCTCCCGCAGTGCTTCATGCTCGGCACCCAGCTGATAGATCCCGAAGTCACGGTTCACCGGCCGCCTCCATCCGCACCACGCGTTCTGAAGACAGACTGCACTAATCACGCGGCGGTTTGCTGCAGTCTGTCTCCAGAACGCCGGATGGGGTCGTCAATGTGGCACGCAGGGCAGCGTCCCCTTCCAGAACGCGTTGGGCCTGGTCTTGCTGGAAGGTGGCGATCCGCTGCCTGAGGTTCGGCTCCGAGCACGCCAGGATGCGGATTGCAAGCAGTCCGGCGTTGCGTGCGCCGCCGATCGACACGGTCGCCACCGGCACCCCGGCGGGCATCTGCACGATCGACAGCAGTGAGTCCAGCCCACCCAGATGCGCCAGCGGCACCGGCACCCCGATCACCGGTAGCACCGTGGCAGAGGCCACCATCCCCGGCAAATGCGCCGCTCCGCCGGCCCCGGCGATGATCACCACTAGCCCCCGGTCCGACGCGTGGCGCGCGTAGTCGAGCATCCGGCCCGGGGTGCGGTGAGCCGAGATCACCGCCACCTCATGTGGCACCTCGAACTGTTCCAGCGCCTCGGCAGCGGCACTCATCACGGACCAGTCCGAGTCGCTGCCCATGATCACACCCACCAGCGGGTCAGTCACGCCGTCTCCCGTTCTGGCTCGTGCACCGGGTACCCGTCCAGCCAGGTTCCGGTGGCCAGGAAGGCCGCCGACGCCATCGCCACGCCCCGCACCGGTGCCAGCTGCGCACCGAGCACGGTGACGTGCCCGATCTTGCGCCTGGACCGCTCCCGCTTGGCATACAGGTGCACCTTCGCCTCCGGGTAACGGGCCATCAGGTGGTGCAGCCGCTCATCGATACCCATCACCGGCGGGTTGTCGGTGGCGAGCACGTTGGCCATCACGCACACCGGGGCATGCGGCGTGGTGGATCCCAACGGATAATCCAGCACCGCCCGAAGGTGCTGCTCGAACTGGGACGTCACCGCACCGTCGATGGTCCAGTGCCCGCTGTTGTGTGGCCGCATCGCCAACTCATTAACCAGTAACTGCCCACCAGGCATCTCGAACAGCTCAACGGCCAGCACACCGACCACTCCCAGCTCGCGGGCCACCCGCAGCGCCAGCTCCTGGCCGGCTAAGGCAAGCGTGGGGTCCAGCTCGGGTGCCGGGGCGAGCACCTCGACACAGATCCCGTCGTGCTGCACCGTCTGCACCACCGGCCAGGCCGCCCCCTGCCCGAACGGCGAACGAGCCACCAGCGCGGCCAGCTCCCGGCGCATCGCCACGTACGGCTCGATCAGCAGCGGGGTGTCCGCGGCGAGTAGCTCGGTCACCACCCGGCGCGCGTCGCCCGGGTCGTTGAGCGTCCACACACCCCGCCCGTCGTAGCCACCGCGGATTGCCTTGAGCACGCATGGCCAGCCGTACTGGGCACCGAAGCTCAGCACGTCCTGCAGTACAGTGACCTCGCAAAAGGGCGGAACCGGCATGCCCAGCCCGGCCAGCGTCCGGCGCATCAACAGCTTGTCCTGGGCGCGCGCTAGGGCGTCTGGACCCGGGTACACCTGCACCCCGTCCGCAACCAGAGCCCGCAGGTGCTCGGTAGGCACGTGTTCATGGTCGAAGGTGACAACGTCGCAGCCCTCGGCGAAGCGACGCAGCACGGTCAGATCGTCGGGCGGGCCTATCACCAACTCGCCGGTCACCAGGGCGGCAGGCTCAACGGGCCCTTTGGCCAGCACTCGCAGGGACTGACCCAGCGCTACAGCGGCCTGGTGGGTCATCCGGGCCAGCTGCCCGGCGCCCACCATGCCGACGACGGGCAAGCCGGTACGGGAGTCCACCAGCCCATGATCTTATCGGGTACGGTTGGCCCCTGTCTCGTCTGACGGCTGGCGGTCCGCCCCCAACGCCATCCGCTCCCCGCGCGCCACCGTTCGGATCTCGCTGGGAACCTCGCGCTGCGTCACCTCCGCGAAGAAGTCGGACAGCGGCGAGCGGAACACCGTGTAGTCGTCGGTGTGCACCGGAACGGTCATCCGCGGTTTGACCAGCCGGACCAGATCTGCGCCCTGCCGGCCATCCATCGTGAGCAGGATGCCCATGATCCTGGTGCCGCCGAGATGCGCGACCATCACGTCGATGTCCGGAAAGCGCCGCCGGATCTCGCCGAGCTGCTCGCGGTAGAGCGTGTCACCGGTGATGTACAACCGCAGCGTCACCGTGCCGGCCTGCTCCAACTCGACGACGCTGCCCATCACCTGCGGCAGTAGTCGATCAACGAGGCCGGGCCCGTGCACCGCGGGCACAGCGGTCACCCGCAGCCGTTCGGTGCCGCGCTCGAACACCTGCTCCTGCCACGTTCGCAGGGCCGCGCATTGGCCGAAGCCCCAGCGGTCCAGCTTGCGCGCGGCCTGCGGGGTGGTCACCACCGGCAGATCCTTGGGCAGCCACGCCTGGCTATCCGATCGAAGTGGTCACCGTGCAGGTGCGACAGCAGCACCGCGTCAAGGGGCGGAAGCTCGTCGGGCTGCAACGCGGGCTCGGTCAGCCGTTTCGATGTCAGCCCGTAACCAAGGTAGGCCCGCTGACCGCGATGCAGGAAGTTCGGGTCGGTCAGCAGTGTGAATCCACCGAGCCGCAGCACAGCCGTCGCCGTTCCGATGAAGGTCAACGAGCCTGGTGGGTCGTCATGTGCGTTGTTCGCCATGCGGTTCGAGTACCCGCTCGACGCGCGACTAGGCGATGACGGTGCGCGGGGGGCGGCCGCCTACGATCCGTAGACTGCGCTGGTGGCCGTGGTCGACGCTGTGCTGTCCCGCATCCCACCGCCCTACCGGGATACCGCTATCCGCCACCGCGAGCTGGTGAAGTTTGCACTGGTCGGCGGCATCACCTACGTGGTGGACATCACGCTGTTCACAGTGCTCAAGACGACGGTGCTGGAGCCCAAGCCGGTCACGTCAAAAATCATCGCAGTACTGGTGGCGACGATCGTGTCCTATGTGCTCAACCGGGAATGGTCCTTCCGGACCCGGGGCGGTCGGGAACGTCATCACGAGGCGGCGATGTTCTTCACGGTCTGTGGCATCGGACTGGTGATCAACGCAACCCCGCTGTGGATCTCACGGTACGTGCTGGACTTGCAGGTCCCGCAGGTAAGCCTGCTCGTCCAAGAGGCCGCCGACTTCGCCAGCGCCAATGTAATCGGCACTGCCGTGGCGATGGTCTTCCGGTGGTGGGCTTTCCGAAGGTACGTTTTTCCCGACCAGAACGTGCGCCGCCAGGTATCGGTGGCCTGACCAGGTCAGCAGAGTCGATGC
>JALZCO010000144.1 GCA_030863015.1 Actinomycetota bacterium | reverse complement strand
CAGTGTGATCTGCTGGTCGGCAAGATCCGAACGAGTGTCAGCGTCGACCGAGCACCCAGCTGCGCAGCAATGCAGCACTGACGCTGGCCAGCATCAGCACCGCCACCAGCACCGGCAGCGCGATGCGATCGACACCGCTGGCCTCCAACGCCGACGCCCGACCTGCGGCGGCGACATCGTTAGCCGCGGCACTCTGCTTGCCGGGAGCGAGCGTGTTGCTCACCGACGGCGTACCGAACAGGTCCGCGGTCAGCATGCCCGCCGAGAGCCGCCCCAGTGAGCCGGGACTACCAATCGCCAACAGTTCAGCATAGTTGTAGTGCGGCAACCCGCTGCTGTAGAGGCCCAGCGCGTACGGGAAGCCCGGTGCCATCGGCCCGAAGAACGGACCGAAGCCCGCCGGGGTCAATGCTGGCGGCCCTGCAGCCGGCTGCGGTTGTTCAGCCGGCGCCGCAGGCGGCGGCGCGGCTGGCGCCTCGGGCGACGACGGCTGGCCCAGCGCCGGAACCGTGCCACCGGCGGCATCCCTGGCCGGAGCCAGAGCGGGGGCAATCAGCGCCTCAACAGGAGCGGTGAGTGGCGAAATGGCCTCGGCCGTGACGGCGCACGCCGGTGCCGCCGGTCCCATCATCTCGCGCAGCGCAGGGGTGGCATCAAGCGTGGATGAGCCGTTGGAGGGCACCCGACCCACGTCGACGACAGGAAGGCTTCCCGCTCGCGCACCTACTGGCTGCCCTGGAGCGCCACGCACCGTATCCCCGCAGCTGCCCACCAACATCGGTGATGGAGCCGCTGCCTGGGCCACTCCGGTAAAAACGGTGGAGGGTGCAGCGAGGGCCGTAAAGCCCACGCCGAACGCGCTCGCGGCGCACAGTAACGTGGCTGCTCCCGCAACCGTAGTCACTCTGGCCCGTGTACCCATAGGTCCCTCCGCGTCGCTCAGTACCCGGTTGTGTCGTGAGAGTAACGACCATAGAGCCTTACTGTGACGGTGACCAGCAGTTTCAGCAGATCGAGGTTACGCTGTGCACTCACCGTGTACTCCGCGTGAGCCTTGCGGGGTGCGCCAAATCGGTGTGGCAACCTCCGTCTAAGCTCCCGCCATGCGCATCGGCGCCCACGTCGGCGACGGCGACCCGATAAGGGCCGCTACCGAGCGCAACGCAACGGCAGTGCAATTCTTTCTTGCAGATCCGCAGGCCTGGACGGCGCCCCGGGCGCACCCCCAGGCTGCCCAGTTGAGCGCTGCTGACTTAGAGGTATATGTGCACTCGCCGTATGTGATCAATCTAGCGTCGATGAACAATCGCATCCGCATTCCGTCGCGCAAGTTGGTTGCTCAGCATGCGGCCGCAGCTGCCACGATCGGGGCACACGGATTGGTGGTGCACGGCGGTCACGTCACCAAGGGTGAGGACCCTGCCCAAGGTGTCGACAACTGGCGCAAGATGTTCGCCCGGCAGTCCGCCGACGGTGGTTTCGGCACTCGGATCCTGGTGGAGAACACCGCCGGTGGAGATAACGCAATGGCGCGGCGGTTCGATTCGTTGGCCCGGTTATGGGACGCGATCGGTGACTACGACGTCGGATTCTGCCTGGATACCTGCCACGCGTTCGCCGCGGGGGAAGACCTGGCCGACGTGGTCGACCGGGTCACGGCCATCACCGGCCGGATCGACCTCGTGCACTGCAACAACTCACGCGACGAGTTCGGTTCGGCGCGCGACCGCCACGCACCGGTGCGCCAAGGCACCATCGAAGCCGAGCAGCTGGTCGCGGTCTGCGCCGCAGCAGATGCCACCGTCATCCTCGAGACCGACCCCGACACCCAGGCCGAAGACATCGCCTGGCTCCGCGAGCAACTGGGCTGCCGCTGATCACCGCGTTGCGGCCCCAGACTGCGGTTGGAGTGCACGTCTTAGCACACGAGCGTCGGGGGCGCCGGCGAGGAGGCCGGCGTGGGGGTCGTCGTTGTCGGTGGCGCGGACTGGATCGCGCTCTGGGTGCCAGATATGTCGCAGCACCAGCGCCATCAGGAGTAACACTGCGGCGTCGCGCAGTAGCACAGCGCCCAGAAATGGCTCGATAGGCAGGCCGTGGCGGTCCACGCCAAGGTAATAAGCCATCCGCGGCGCCCAGACCAGCGCATCAAGCACCATCCAGGCCAGCACCGGCTTCCACTGGGGGATCGCCAGCACAGCAAGCGGCACCAGCCACAAGGAGTACTGCGGGCTCCATACCTTATTAGTGAGCAGAAACGCACACACCACCAGGAAACACAGCTGGGCCAGCCGCGGGCGGCGCGGCGCCGCCAGCGCCACCCAGCCGATCCCCAGGCACGCCAGGACAAACAGTGCCGCGCTGACCACGTTGAGGACAACGGGGATCTGGCCGGGTTGCAGTGGCCCATCGAAGCCGGGCCAGCCAGTGAAGGTGGACACCACGGTGTACAGCGAGTCCGGGTCGGCACCGCGCCGGCGGGACAGCCGGAAGAACTCCGCCCATCCGGCCGGGAACAGCATCGCAACCGGAAGGTTGATGATCATCCACGCCACCGCCGCAGCAGCGGTCGCCTGCAGCCCGGCATGCAGCCGGCCAGCTCGCAGGCACAGCAGCAGGATCGGCCCCAGCAGGAACAGCGGGTAGAGCTTGGTGGCTGCGCCCAGTCCGAGCAGCACCCCAGCAAGCACCGGACGGCGCCGGGCCCAGGCCAGTAGCCCTGTCGTGGCCAGCGCGGTGGCCAGCGCATCGAAATTGGTGAACGCGTGTACCAGCACCAGGGGTGACAAGGCCGCCAGGGCAGCATCCCACGGTCGTCGCGCCGACAGCGCCACCAGCGCCCACACCGTCACCAGCCACGCCGCGGCCAGCAACACCGCGCTGAGGTTGAAGTACACGACGGCAGGCGCCGAACCCGGCAGCCAGCCGCGGTCGGCCACTGCCAACCACAAGTGGGCGAGCTTGGCGACGACCCACTGGTACATGCCGGTGATCACCGGGTACTCCATATACCGCACCTGCTCGCCAGGCTCACCCTGATTCTCGATCCACGAGGTGGCGTACGGCAGGCCGGCCAACCCGGGGCGATCCAGCCGCTCTGCGGCATAGAGCGGGACCGTGTCCGAGTAACACATCGCCCGGTACTGCCGGCCGTCGCGCCAGTCCACCTGCAGCACGCCGGCACCGTCTGGGTAGGTCTGCAGGCAGGGCGCTTTCGCCAGCCAGCCCAGCATCAATGTGATCGTCGCGAGGAGCAACACCACCCGAAGCGGGGTCCAGAACCAGTGCCGGCCCAGCACGGCGTGCCGGCCCAACGGACCACCCACCATCCGGCTGGCCAGCCGGGGGACCGGATCGGTCCAGCTGGGCACCACCCGCTGCGGCGGCGTCAGGGAGCGCCCGTCGATCCGCCCGCCGGCGGAGCCGGCAATCGGATACTTGCCCGCGGAGCGGGCATTCATCTGGCTACGAAGCATGGCGGTGACGCTACGAAGCTGCAGGCAACGCCGCTAACGATCCTCTCCCTCGTCATCCTCCTCCGGTGGGGAGTCGTCACATCCGAACGGGAAGCAGCCTCGCAAGGACGGCTTGCTGGGCTCCTCCTCAGGCTCGACCGGGATGGGGAAGGAGTCGAAATCGGGTTTGGGCTTGGCGGATTGCGTGGTCCGCACGCGCTCGCGCTTGGCCGGCGCCGGCGGGGCCGGCTGCACGGTGGGCCGTGCAGCC
>JALZCO010000129.1 GCA_030863015.1 Actinomycetota bacterium | reverse complement strand
GACCAGTCCCACTCCTGCAGCATCCAGCGCCGCCCGCGGCGACCCATCGCAGCGGCCCGCTCGGGATCGGCAAGCAGTGTCCCGATGGTCTTGGCCACCGCTGCGACGTCACGGCCGTTCACCAACTCACCGGTATCGCCAGTGCAGACAGTCTCCCGCGCGCCACCTGCGTCCCCAGCGACCACGGGCAAGGCGGTCGCCGCGGCCTCGAGATACACCAGCCCCAGCCCCTCGACGTCCAATCCCCGGCCACGGGTTCGGCAGGGCATCGCGAAAACGTCACCCACCGCGTAGTGCGCGGGCAGCTCCGACCACGGCACTGCTCCCGTGCACACCACGGCGTCGGCGACATCACATTCCGTAGCCAGCCGGTGCAGCGCTGCGCGTCGAGGCCCATCCCCCACGAGCAGCAGCGTGGCCCCTGGCACCTGGCGCCGGATCGCGGGCAGTGCCTTCACCAGCGTGTCCTGTCCCTTCCGGGTCACCAGCCGGGACACGCACAGCACGATCGGAGCCTCCCCCAGCCGATGACGTCGCCGGATCTCTGCCCGTGCCGCGGGATCAGGTTGAAAGGCTGCGCAGTCGACTCCAGGCTGGAGTAGTTCAAGGGCGGCCTGCGGACCGAACGCGGAGGCCACGCGGCGGCGGGTGTACCGACTCACCGCAGTGACTACGTCGGCATCCATTCCGATCCGGCGCAATGCCATTCGGCCGGGAGGCAGCATGGACCAGCCAACCTCGTGCCCATGGCTGCTGGCCACGACCCGTCGTACCCCTGCGCGACGCAACGCCGGCCCCAGCAACGCCAGCGGGGCGGCAGCGCCGAACCACACGGTCTCATAGCGCAGCTCCCTCAGCAGCGCGACCGCCCGCCGCAGCACCGCGGGCGTGGGAAGCATGAGAGATCCAGGATGCCGGATCACCGGGAATGGCAGTTGCGCGTCGAAGGATGCCGCTGCCGGCCAGTCCGGTGCGTAGACCGCGAGTTCACTGGCGGGTAATGCCATGGCCAGCTTGTGCAGGTAGGTCTGGATGCCGCCGGCTCGGGGCGGAAAGTCATTGCTCACCAGCAGGATGCGTGGCACCCGCCGGAGGGTAACCGGGTCGGACGTGCTCAGGCGATCCGGCTCATCGCGGTGACCTGGCCCCACGGGACTCGAACCACTTTGACCACGTCACCAGGCTGCGGTGCGTTCACATAGAACCCGTCACCGACATAGATGCCGATGTGGCTGATCGGGGAGTAAAGCGCGATGAGGTCGCCCGGCCGCAGCTGTGACCGGCTGACCCTGCTACCCATTCGCGCCTGTGCCTGGGATGAGTGTGGCAGGCCCGACATGCCAGCCTGCGCGAAGGACCACTTCACAAGCCCGGAGCAGTCGAAGGTGATCGGACCGTCACTGCCCCAGACGTACGCCGAACCTTGCCTGCTCAGCGCGGCCCGCGCGGCTTGGATAGCGGCGCCGCTACCGACGAGGTTGACCGGGAACTCGGTGCTACCACCGGACGTGTAGGCGGCTCGCTCCTCGGGGTTGAGCGTCCCGAGGCGCTGCTTGACCACTTCGATCTGGCGGTCCATCTCGTCGCGAGAGCGGGTCAGGTCGCCTTCGAGCCGTGCCGCGTCGCGCTCGGCCTGGCCGGCCCGCGCTGCCGCCTCGTGAGCCGCCTGCTCGGCTTGCTGGGCCACCACGACCGCACCGGTGAGCCGGTCCAGGGCCTGTTTGTTGTCCACCGCGAGCATGTCCAATGCCGACATCTGATCCAGGAACTCCTCGGGGGAGTCACTGATCAACACGGCAGACAGCCGATCGAGGCGCGCACCCTGGAAGGAGGCATGGGTCAGCCGGTCGACCTGACCGCGGTATTGATCCTGGACCGCTCTGGCACGTTCGCCTGAGGCTACCGCGGCGGTGACGTCAGCTCTGGACCGCTCCAAGTCGGCCCGGCGTGCATTCAACTGGTCACGGGCGTAGTGCCACCGTTCGGTGAGCACCTCAGCCTGGTGGTTCAGCTCGGCAAGCCGTTGCACAGCTGCTGGGGCATCTTCGGGCGGTGCAGGGTCGGCCGCAGCCGGAGCGGGAATCAAGGCCATCAAGACAGCCATGGTGCCGGCAATGACCGCTGCCGGCACGCTTCGCTTCAGACGGTGCGGCGACACGTCCCGTCTGTCTCCTCTTCCCTTGGACCGCCTACCGGGTTAACCGACGGGTTCGGGGCCGGTAGCAGACGCGAACCCGTCCATCTGGGCGCGAACGCTCATCCGGATTCATCCCGAAGAGTTGGATCCCCGGCTCGGCTGTCGTGTGGCAGCACCGACGAGCCGATTCGGCAGCGACTTGCGTGCCTCCCGGCTTGGAAGCAGCTACCGCTAAGTCGCGGCAAGGTTACGAAAGGTCACTTGCACTGTCCATGACCGACGCACCCGCAATGGGGCGAAGTGACCTCCGGACACGGTTGACGTCACTGCAACCGCGCCGGTGTTCGCCCGGCCCGATCATCCTACGTAGCGTGTCGACCGCTCACCGCCAGTCATCGACCGCCCGGCGCGACTGCCTAAGCCGGCTCCGCTAACAGTACGGACTGGCCTCGCGTTGTGATCTTCGGCAAGATCGACCAGACGCAACTGGGGCACCATGCCGGCTTCGGCGAGGGTGTCCAGCGCCTTTCGTTCTGCGCCGTCCAGCTCGACAGCCCCCGGCGGTGCTCCAAGCAGTACGGTGATGACGCAGTCCTGGCAAGCGTTGCCGCGCACCTGGCATCGGTCACAGTCCACGATCATGTCGGGCTCCCGTCTCACTCGTGATCTCATCACGACGGACGCTAGAACGTCACACCGACAATCTCGGGAACGCGAGGCTGGCTATCCAGGAGATCCGACCAGGGGGGAGCGCGATCAGCCGACCCGCCGGATCGCCGTGACCACATGCCACGGGACCCTGGCGACTTTGACCACATCCCCGCTCTGCGGTGCGTGGAGGTACAACCCGTTCCCCACGTACATACCGATGTGGCTCACTGGCGAGTACAGCGCGATCAGGTCACCTGGCATCAGCCCCGAGACCACCGGGGTGCCGATCCTCGCCTGGTCCCAACTGCCCCTGGGCAGGTTCACCCCCGCCTGACGGTAGGCCCACATCATCAGGCCCGAGCAGTCGAAGGTGCCGGGACCTTCGGCCCCCCAGACGTATGGTGCACCTTGCCTGGTTAGCGCTGCTCGCAGTGCCCTGATCCCGAGCCCGTCGCCCGCTATGTCCAGCGGGAAGTCAGTGAACCCCTCCGAGGAATAGCGGACGAGTTCGTCCGGGGTGAGCTGGCCAAGGCGAGCCTGCACCGCATCGATGCGACGGCCCATCTCGATCCGAGCCTGGGCCACATCTCCCGCTATCCGGCCGGCGTCCAGCTCAGCGACGGCTGCCCGGGTCTCGGCGTCGGTGGCAGCCGTCTCTGCCTGCTCGGTACGGGCGACGGCGTCGGAGAGCTTGTCCATCGCCGTTCTGTTGCTCACCGCCAGCACGTCCAGCGCGGACATCTGATCCATGAATTGCTGGGGTGAGTCGCTGATCAGCATCGCGGTCAGGCTGCTGATCCGGACACCCTCAAAGGTGGCGCTGGTCAGCCGGTCAACCTGAGCGCGGAAAGCCTGCTGCGCAGACCGGGCCTGGTCGGCGGTGGCCGTCGCCGCCGCCGCATCACTACGAGCCCGGTCGGCATCTGCTCGACGGGCCAGCAACCGGTCCGTGGCCAGATGCCATTGCTCGGTGATCACCTCGGCCTGGTGACTCAGCTCCCTGACCTCTTCAACGGTTTTGGCCGGGTCGGGCGCAGGACCGGGTGGCGGATCGGCGGCCGCAGGAAACGTGGACATGCCGAAAACAGCAGCGACGACAACACCAGCCGCCACACCGCGAGCAGCGCGGCTCAGACGATGGGACACCACCCGCGGCGTCTCCTGTTCTCGGACGTCAACGTCCGGGTGCCGGACCGTTACGGGAGATCATCCCGCGACCGGAGTAACGGCCCTCGAAGCAGATGGGCGCGGATCTTCACCCGAACGGTGGCATCATGACACTCGGCAGTATGACTTCAGCCGTTGCCAATGCTTTCTGTATTCGTTGCTTGCCGCTATACGGCGCTGCCGATACCGGTAACCAGACGACTCGAGTGGGCCACCCTTTTAAGGCCGACCGCCCGAACGCTTCAACGCAGAGTCACCGTCGCGGACAGCTCCGTTGTCAACCTTGCCCACCGCTTCAGTAACGCGGCCGCAGCACCGGAGTCGATAGCTTCGACAGCGCTTCCTGCCGTGCCCAAGAGATCGTCGGCCAGATTGCTGGTAAGGCCACGGTAGGTGGCAAGTGCAGCGGCTGAGTTGAGTACCACGGCATCTCGCACCGGACTGGGATCTCCGGCGAGCAGGCGCCGAACCACCTCTGCGTTGACAGTCGCGTCCCCGCCGCGCAAATCCTCTCGACGGCAAACCGGCACGCCCAGCACCGCCGGGTCCAACTCGTCGCGCCGCACCGTGCCGCCCTCGACTACCCACACCGAGGTGGTGGTCGTTGTGGTGATCTCGTCGAGCCCGTCATCACCACGGACCACTAGCGCGCTGACACCTCGATCGGCGAGCACCTGAGCCATCACCGGGGCCATCCGCAGGTCCGCGCAGCCGAC
>JALZCO010000122.1 GCA_030863015.1 Actinomycetota bacterium | reverse complement strand
ACCTGGGGGGACGTGGACCGGGTGACGCAACTGTTCGGACTCGTCGTGCCCGGCGGGGAGGTCTCGCAGACCGGGATCGCCGGGCTGACCCTGGGCGGTGGATTGGGTGTACTCATGCGTGCCCACGGGCTGAGTTGCGACAGCCTGCGATCGATCGAGATCATCACCGCCGACGGCGCGGTCCGTACGGCCAGCCGCGGGGAGCACCCGGACCTGTTCTGGGCGGCTCGTGGCGGCGGCCGCGGCCTCGGGGTGGTGACCTCCTTCGAGTTCGACCTGCACCCGCTGGGTCCTCAGGTAGCCAAGGCCCTGGTGCTCTATCCCTACGACGACGCCGGGCGAGTGTTGCGCGCCTGGCGCGATCTCACCGCGCAACTGCCGGATACCGTCGCCCCGGAGTTCGTGCGCTGGAGCATCCCACCCGATCCGGCGATCCCAGGACAGATGCACGGTGCCAAGGTCGTCATCGTCGCGGGCGTGTACGCAGGCGCACCGTCTGAGGCCACCGCCGTACTGGCTCCGCTGGCCGAGCTCGGCACCCCGCTGCTGAACGCCAGCGACACGGTGAACTACGTGGACGAGCAGCGTGCATTGGATGCGGCGTTCCCAGCCGGCGACCGGTACTTCTTCAAGTCCCACTTCCTGGATGCGTTGACCGATCGGGCGATCGAGGCCGTGATCGACTGCGACGCGCACCGGCCCAATCCCGAATCGTTGATCGTCATCCGCACCCTTGGCGGGGCGATTTCACGGGTCTCCGACGATGACAGCGCCTACCCGCACCGCGGTGCGCAGTACAACCTCAGCATCGACGCCAGCTGGTTCGACCCCGCGCTCGACGCAGCCGCGCTGACCTGGGCACGCTCAACCTGGAATGCCATGGCGCCGTTCGCCACCGGCGGGGTGTACCTCAACTTCGCCGGGCTGGACGACGAAGCTGGCCCCAGCGCGGTCTTCGGACCGAGCGCTGCGCGTCTCGACCGCATCCGCAAGGCCTACGACCCCGACGGCCTCTTCGCCGATGCAGCGTATCGGCCCTGATAAGCAAGCACCCACGGCACCGATCCAGACCTGAGGCCGCGACCATGCATTTGACATCTCGGCCATATCGCCCTGCGTCTGGTTCATTGTTGCGGGGTTGTCGTGCTGGGTGGGGAAGGAGTCGAGGAGCCCGGTCAGGTCGCCGCGTCGGGTGGCGTCCGAGGCGGCCATGCAAGGTGTGCGCTCACCCAGGGGCAGGGATCGGCTCGTCGAGCCACTTCTGCTCGTAGCCACAGATGAACTGGTCGAGCACGGCCGCGACCTCGGGATCGGCAGGATTGAGTCGGTGCGCGGAGTTCTCATCGGCGGGTGCGGCATGGGCGGCGAGCTTGGCAGCTTCTCGCCTGTCCCGAGCCGGCTGGCGTGACTGGTTGACGAAGGTAAGCGTCAGGTCGGTCGGTGCCACCACGGTGACTTTCAGGCGAAAGAAATCGTCTAGCGTCGATGGGGTGAGCTCGGGACACGATGTTGTGGTGATTGGCGGCGGGATCGCCGGTGTCTCGATTGCGTACGAACTTGCTGCGGATCGCCGGGTCATCCTGCTGGAGACTGAGACCAGCTTGGCCACCCATTCCACCGCACGCTCGGCCGCGATGTACCTGCCGGGCCACGGTGGCCCGCAGGTGCGTGCTCTGATCAACGCGAGCGGTCCCCGGTTCGCTCTCCTGGCCGAGGAGCTGGGCGCGTCCGCATTGTTGCGCCCACGCCCGGTGCTTTGGGCAGCTTTCGACGAGGACGGTGAACGGTCGCTGCGATCGGAGCTGGTAGATCGTGCGGACGAGCCGGACGTCCCAGTTGAGCTGTCACCGGAGGAAGCGATCGCTTTGTGCCCGGTGCTACGCCGGGATCTGCTGCGGGCTGCGGCAGTCACCGAGACCGCGTGCGACCTTGATGCGATGGCTCTGCACCAGGCTTACGCCCGGGGGCTACGCTGGCGTGGCGGCTGCGTGCGTATGGCGGCGCGGTTACCGGGCTGGCTCCGGTGTCCGGCGGCTGGCGGGTGCACTGCGGTTCGGGGGACGTGCTTTATGCCGCTGACGTTGTCGACGCGGCGGGGGCCTGGGCCGACGTCATCGCCGGCCTGGCTGGGGTGCGTCGGCTGGGACTGCGCCCGCTGCGCCGCACGATTGTCGTCGCTCGGGTGCCGAACCCGGCGCGGCTGCGTGTCTCGGGCGCTGGCGCGCTGCCGATGGTGGTCGAGGCGGGGGAGCGTTTCTACTTCAAGGCGGAGGGGGACAACCTGCTCCTCTCGCCCGCCGACGAGACGCCTGTAGAGCCGGGGGACGTCCGGCCCGATCCGCTCGACGTGGCGGTCGCCCTTGAGCGCGTCGAGGCCGTCACCGGGCTCGGGCTGTGCTCGGTGCACTCGAGCTGGGCGGGGTTGCGCTCGTTCGTCACCGACCGGGTTCCGGTGGTCGGGGCTTGGCCGCAGCATCCCGGCTTTCACTTCTTCGCCGGCCAGGGTGGCTTCGGTATCGAGTCTGCCCCGGCGTTGGCGGCGCTGGGTGCGGCGGCCGTCATCGGTGGCTCACCGCCGCCAGACATTCCTCTCGACCCGGCCGCGTTCGCGCCCATCCGCTTGCCGGAGCCGACAGCCGCCTCGTGGTCGGCGCCGGCGGACCGGTTCATCAACACTGATCGTCCATAATGAGCGGTGTGGCCCAGCACCTGCGAGGTGAAGATCCGCGTCCGCATCTGCAGAGCCGGAGATCTGGTCGGCGGTCACGCTGCGGGATAGTCTTCTCATTATATAGGTGTTAGCGATAGGAGGCTTGGCGAATGAGCAGCGAAGATTTGGCCACCCGAACCTGCAAAGAGTGCGGCTCCGGCGCTGTCCCACTGGAGGAGATGCACGTCACCGAGATGCAACAACAGATCGATTCAGCCTGGGAACGGGAGGCCAATCGAAGCATCCGCCGAGTTTTCACGTTCCCGAACTTCCGCGATGCTTTCACCTTGGCGACCCAGGTTGCGTTGCTCGCCGAGTCGCAGGGTCACCACCCCGATTTGGAGGTGAGCTGGGGCAGGTTGGTCGTCACCTTGATGACGCACAGCGCGGGGGGTCTGACCGAAAGCGACTTCATTATGGCTGCCAAGATTGACGGTTTCACGCGTTGATATGACGACCAATTCTCCACATCGCTCACTTCGCCAGGTACCGTCTCTGTCCTCGGTTGCGGGCTCATTGGCGGTCAATCCGCCGATTCGGTGGCTTCCCTACACGGTGAACAGGGGAATGGCTGCGCGCGATCTACTGTTGTGCCGCAACTGAACCCTGAGAGGCGCTCTTCTTGCCGAGCTGAAGCAGCGCCCAGCGGACGATCGGCGACCACGTCTTCGATTCCTGTCTACCTACCACACACTTGAGCTGACCCGGAACTTGAGCGAGAAAACCGCCCTCGGCGATCCCACTCTGGTTGCGGTATTAACAGGACTTCATCAGCGAAAGTCTCGACCGGGCACAGGCCGTCTCGAAGGAACATGCGCTGCAGCGGTGTTCAGCACTGTCCAAGGCGGCCGTGATCGTTGGCATGCACGACGTTCAAGCCGCTGTGTCGGCGGTCCGTCTCACCGAGCGATTCTGGGTTTTCACCGCCCGGAGGACAAGTGTGCGCAGGGCGCAACGCCGACGGGTTTAGCAGCGCTGGGCAAAGCCGCTGCGAACCGATCGTCGTCCGGGTGACGAACATCAGCTGTCAGCGGGAGATCGACGGTGCTCCGGCTCGCCGTCGAAGAAGGGAACCGTGTGGTCATGGTCAACAAGAATGTGGGCGTCGGCTTCGGTCTTGTGTACGTGTTGGTCGGCGTGGTGGGGTTTTTCGTCACTGGGTTCAGCGGCTTCGCCAGCATGAACGGCCCGCTCCTGCTCGGGATCTTCATGGTTAATCCACTGCATAACATCGTGCACGTGCTCGTCGGTGCCCTGTTGATTGCGGGAGGTTTGGCCTCTATCGCGGTCAGCAGGTGGGTCAACACGACTGTTGGCGCGGTGTATCTGCTCGTGTTCGCGATGGGCCTAGCGCTGCAGGACTCCACCGCGAACATCCTTGCGCTTAACGGGGCCGACCACGGGCTTCACCTGATCAGCGCACTTCTGCTGGTGACCGTCGGACTCGTCGCCGACCGTTCCTCGGCACGGGCCGCACTTCGATAGGCAGAGTTTCAGCGCAGCCACGAGCAGTGCGAGCTGACTTGTTCGGCCGACCTCAGCGGATCCTGTAAGCATGTGGTGCTCGCGCAGCGCACTGCAAGGATCTGCGTCCGCCAGCTCAGGCATCCGTGCTGGGGCGGGGTGCTCTTCCAGCACCGCCACCGCAGAATCTGGCAACCGTTCTAGCACAGACTCCTGTTGACGAAACGACGTGCCAGTTCTAACGTTAGCGCATCATGGTGCTAGAAGAGGCGACGGGTGGCGGCTGCGGGGCTGACACGGGTGATGGGGGTGGCATGGGTGGGGCGGCCACGGGTGACGGCGATTTTGCTCGGGGTGCTGGCGGTCGCGCTGGGCCTCGTGGTGAGCGGCGGCAGTGCCGCGGGCAGCAGCGGTGTCGGGGGCCGCGGATTGGTCGCCGTCACTGACCTGGCCGACACCGTTGTGATCAAGAATTTCGCGTTCGGGCCGACCTCTTTAGCGGTCGCCCCGGGAACGAGGATCACGGTGGTGAACCAGGATCGGGCTCCGCATACCGTGACTGCCCGGGACAACTCCTTCGACACCGGAACTATCGCTGGTGGGCAGCGCGGCGAGATCACCGCGCCCAGCTTGCCGGGCACATATCCTTATATCTGCACTATCCACCCGTCTATGACGGGCACACTGATCGTGATGTGAGTCGGTTGTACCAGACCCGCGACCCATCGCGCCGAGCGGCGTCTCAGACGGAGGCGGTGGCTGTAAGGACATCGACCTCACGTGCTGGCCATCGCCCAGTTCCGCATCCGGAATGGAGGAATAGGGCACGCCGACGCGCCGCGATGTCCTAAGGGCGCAGTCTGCGCTGCACAACCACCCAAGTTTCCGGCCTGTTTCTGAAAGGATTTACTGTCATGCCATTTTCCCGCGAGTTAGTGCGCCAAATTGAACGTTTGACCGTTCTGGACAGGATCGCCGAGCCGGTGCGCGGCTTGGTGAGCAAGGCTGTGCGGCCTCGTTTGGTCCGTAACCTGCTGAGTGGTACGAATCTGGGCCATCCGGCTCATCCCATGTTGACCGATGTGCCGATCGGTGCCTGGAGCATGTCTGCGTTGTTGGACACCGTGGGCGGGGTCAGCGCTGAGCCGGCCGCCGACCTGCTCGTCGGGGCCGGCATCCTCAGCGCGATCCCTACCGCAATGACCGGGCTCAACGATTGGTCGGACACCATCGGCGAGGAGACCCGTCTCGGAGTGGTGCATGCTGGCGCGAACGTGGCCGCGCTCGGTTTCTACGCAGCCTCATTGCTCGCTCGTCGCGGCGGTCGGCGTGGTGCGGGCAAGGCACTGGGGCTTGCTGGGCTCGGGGTGCTGATGGTCGGTGGGTACCTCGGTGGTCACCTGTCGTTTGGCAGGGCCGTCAACGTCAACCACACCGCCTTTGAGCACGGTCCGCAGGAGTGGACCCCGGTGCTCGCCGACGCGGAGCTGGACGAAGGTGAGCATCGTCGGGTCTCCGCCGACGGGGCCTCGGTGTTACTCGCCCGCGATGGCGGCCAGCTGTATGCGCTGGCGAACACCTGTAGCCACGCCGGTGGTCCCCTGGATGAGGGGGAGGTCATCGATGGCTGCGTCATCTGTCCGTGGCATGCCAGCGCCTTCCGGCTCACCGATGCCAAGATCGTGCGCGGTCCGGCCTCGACGCCCCAACCCGTCTACCAGACCCGCGTCCGTGAGGGCAAAATCGAGGTGCGGCTCCTCGGGTGAGCGGCTGCACACGGCGCGCTTCTCCCGTATGCATCCTTCTCCATTCCGGACCGGACGCCATACTCAGGTTGGCGTGGATGCGACGCTGATGTGGTCATGTCCGGAGTCGCTGCGGGACGGTGGCTCGAGGCGCACGCAGCAGCGGGGTGGGTTGGGGTCCAGGTGCGCTGTCAGCCCAGTGGAAGCTAGGCCGTCGAGTAGGCCGTTGAGCAGGGATAGATTCATTCCGCATACGAGTTGGGTGTGTGCCTGTGCCAGGGTGTGGAAGGGGCAGTTGGCGAGTTTGATGTCGTCATCTTCGACGCGTGGTTCGAAGCCGTATTCGTCGAGTACCCGTAGTGCGATGTCTCGAGTGTCGCGGTTGCCGGCAGTATTGCGCGCCGTTTCGCCGAGTTGTTTGCCCAGCTGGTAGGCGCGCTGGCCGAGGATTGTCCGCGGTGAGCCTCCGGAGTCTTCGGCGTGCTCGAGGGCGCTGGACAGCAGCTGGCCGGCTAGGTCGTAGCGGCGTTGAGGCAGCGACACGGTGACGTGCTGTTGCGAACGTTGGTAGAGCTTGGCGGGCCGTCCGGCACCGGGACCGGTACGGCCGGTGCGGCGTTGGTAGATCACGTCGAGCAGCTTCTCGTCCACCAGCCGGTCGAGGTGAAACGCGGCGGTCGCGCGCGGCAGCTGGAGTGCAGCGGCGGCCTCGTCACGACTGACCGGATCGGACTGGTGGACCACGTAGTCGTACAGCTGGCGACGAGTCGGTTCGTCAAGCGCGGCGACCGCCGAAATTTGAGCCTCCCGGGACTGGTCCACAACCGCCAATCTAGAATCAATCGCTGTTGACTAAATGGCCACCGAAATCTAAAGCCAGAGTCTCATATCTTTAGAAGGCGGCCTGCCGCCGAGAGGCTGAGATGAGCGACCAGGTAGTGGCCGGTGTCGACGGTTCCCCGCCAGCCATACCGCCGTTGTTCGTTGGCAGCTGGGAGGCCGACGGTTCGAACTGTCGAAGTCGTTAAGCTGCGGTCAGGACGCGACTGGTGAAGACCTGTGATGGTGGAGCCAGGCAGCTCCGGGCCGGGCTGCACCACGGAGGAGAAATGACAGAGCGTACCCGGCAGATTCGCGGAGCGATGGTGCCAACTCTGCTCTATGGGACAGCCTGGAAGGAAGAGCGCACCGCAGATGTCGTCGGTCAGGCGCTCAGGATGGGATTTCGCGGGCTTGACACGGCGAACCAGCGTCGGCATTACCGCGAGGCCGAGGTCGGACGTGCGCTGCTGGCTGAGTTGCAGCGAGGAACGCTGCGCCGGGAAGACGTCTTCGTGCAAACCAAGTTCACCTTCCGAAGGGGCCAGGATCACCGGTTGCCCTATGATCCGGCCGCGCCCGTCGCGCGTCAGGTCGAACAATCCTTTGGCAGCTCGCTGTCACACCTCGGTGTGGATGTTGTGGATTCTTATCTGCTGCACGCTCCGTCTGTACCGCAGGGACTGACCACAGCCGATATCGAAGCCTGGCGCGTCATGGAAATCCTTCACGACGCGGGCCGGGTGCGCTTTCTCGGAGTGAGCAACTTCGCACCCGATCAGCTCGTAGCCTTGTTTCGCGCAGCACGGGTGCACCCGACATTCGTCCAGAACCGTTGCTATGCATCGCGGGGATGGGACGCGATCGTGCGTGCCATCTGCAGGTGCGAAGGCGTGACCTACCAGGGATTCTCGCTACTCATCGCCAACGAACAAGTCATCCGCAGCTCAGTCGTCCACGACATCGCCCGCCGCCACCAGCGTGCCCCGGCGCAGGTGATCCTCCGCTTTGCACTCCAGCTAGGAATGATCGCCCTCGCCGGCACAACCAACCCCCAGCACATGGCCGATGACCTCGCCGTGTACGAGTTCAAGCTGACGTCTGCAGAGGTGAACGCGATCGAGCACGCTGGAACCTAGGCCTTCCTGACATCGCCGATATGACCTTCAAAAGCCATTCCCGTTGATCAGTGGACCTTGCAGTCTTCCGACACACCTCTTAACGCACCGCCTGGCGAAAGCACCAGGCTAGTGTGGGACGGTGCTGATCCTCGTCCGCCACGGGCAGGTTGCCGCTAATTCCCGTGGGCTGCTGCTCGGCCGATCGGATCCACCGCTTACTGAGACCGGCTATCGTCAGGCGTGCGCACTCGCCAAGGTTCTTCCGCGACCCGCCCGCGTCGTGTCCAGCCCGTTGCTGCGTGCCCGGCAGACTGCGGCCGTGTTGGTCAGTGGCGGCGGTGATGATGGTGATATTGAGGTTGACCGACGTTGGATCGAGATGGACTACGGTGATCTGGACGGGCAGCCGGCTACCGCGCTGCCCGAACCGATGTGGCGAACGTGGTGGCAGGACCCGCACTTCGTGCCCGCCGGTGGTGAGTCGGTTGCTGCGGTGGGGGCGCGCGTGCGGGAAGCCTGTGCGGAGTTGGCCGGCGACGCCGCCCGCGGTGACGTGGTGATCGTCAGCCACGTCTCCCCGATCAAGGCCGCGCTGGCCTGGGCAC
>JALZCO010000110.1 GCA_030863015.1 Actinomycetota bacterium | reverse complement strand
AGCTGCAGCTTGGACTCCTCCAGCTCCACCTCAAAGACTCCCGGGGTATTCGCCGTGAAGCTGACCGAGCCGGTGCCGCCGGCGGTGGGAATCTCACCCTTGCGGTCGTAGCCGTGCACGTGGATCTCGTCAGCCACGTCGCTGCTGACGGATATGGTGACCGGGGTTCCCAGCGCGATGGTGACCCTGCCGGTGTCTCCGGTGACCTGCCCACCCCGCACCGCGATGTTGATCGTCTGGACGGTCGGTCCGACTGGCGCCGGTGCCGGTCCAGCCGACGCCAGGCCCGGTTCGTTGACCGGCGGGCCGAACTCGGGTGCTTCGACTGGCCCAGGGTCGCGCCCGCAAGCACCCAGCACACTGACCACCGCCAGTGCAGCCAGCACCAAGGTCGCGCGACTCACTGTCTAATCACCTGTTCCGTCCTCTCCGAGTGCTTAGCCGATCGAAGGACCGATCACGGCAGTCCGGCCGCCTGGTTGGGTGAATATACGCCCGATCCGCTGGCGCCCGTGGGCTCACATCACTGGAGTGGTATCGGGTAGGAGCTGATTCCCGGAGGCGGAACTTGCGCGGACCAACATCGACATTGACGACGGTCTACGCGCGCAAGGTGACGTGGAAACGGCCCTGCGTGCGCCATCCACCGTCATGAGACGAAGCAGGTTCACGATTGGCAGGGTTCGTTCAGTGCAGACGACCTTGCGGGAGAATTCAGCACCTTCTGCATCAGGACAGCTGAGGGCAATTTGGGCTTGCTCTTCATCGAGCCTGACAAGGATAAGAAGCCAGTGGCATACGAGGTCTATAGCTATACCTGGGTTCGCTGAGGGCCACAAGGCCGCGCCGCAATGTCACGCCACACGGTAAGTGGCGGGAATGCGACGGCGCACCGTCACCATCGCCCCCAGGCGGGGCACCATCGTCACGTGACGGGGCTTGACCGGCTCGTCCGGCGCGGTGGTCGGAGACAGTTCGACCCTGCGGAGGACTTCACGGAGTACGGTACGCATCTCGACTTGAGCGAAGGTAGCGCCGAGGCAGCGTCGCACCCCGCCACCGAAGGGCAGCCAGACAGCCGGGTCGGCACGCTCGTCGAGGAATCGCTGCGGCCGGAACACCTCCGGATCGAGGTAGTGCCGGCTGCTGTGCTGCACCAGGTTGATGCTGGGAGCCAAGATAGCGCCAGCCGGGATGTGGTAACCGCCCAGCTGGATCGGTGCGGTGAGTTTGCGGGCGAACTCGAAGATCACTGGTCGCACCCGCAGGGTCTCCTTGCACACCGCGTCCAGCCAGGCGTCGTCGGAGTCAACGGCGGCCTGGGCAGTGCGGTCCAGCAGCGCCGGGTCGCGGACCAAGCGTTCGAAGGCCCACGACAGCGCGGTAGCAGTGGTGTCGTGCCCGGCCAGCAGCAGGGTGACGAGTTGGTCGACGAGCTCGTCGTCGACCATCGGCTGGTCCGCGCTGTCCACACTGCGGACCAGCATCGCCAGCGCGTCACTGCGCTGCGCCAGCCGCGGGTCGGTGCGACAGCGGGTGATCTCGTCGGCGAGTAGTGCCTGGGCCGCCGCATTGCGCTGGGCACGGCGCCGCCACATGCCGAACCGACGCAGCACCTGTGGCGGAGGGATCAGCTCCAGCGGTGAGCCGATTTCCAGCATCGGCGGCAACACCGTCCGCAGTGCAGCGAGCCGGTCCTCGTCATGGACTCCGATGACGGCGCGCAGAATGACTTCGAGGGTAATCGCCTGCATCCGGGGATACAGCGGGAACGGTTCGCCCACCGGCCAACGTGCGACATTGTCGGCAGTGATGGCGATCATCTCGGCGACCTGCCTACGTACCGAGTCGCCGTGGAATGCCGGCAGCATCATCCCGCGGCTGCGCCGGTGCTTGTCGCCGTCAAGGATGAGCAGAGAATGTCTTCCGAGGATCTCGCTCAGTGGAGCGGCCGCTTCTCCCGCACGGAAGATGGCCGGGTCGCCATGTGCCACCGATCTGATGTCAGCCGGGTCGGTCAGGAAGACAAGCGTGCCTATCCCCGGAATCCGAATAGCGAATCGATCACCGTAACGCCGGTGGCAGGCGTGTACGAAGCGGATGGGATCCAGCCAGATCAATCCGGCTTGCAGCAGTGCCGGCAGCGGCGGGCCGGGGAGCAGCGTGCGCGCCATGCCGATGACTATACATACGTCTGTCTAACCACGGTAGCATTCGGTCATGGGACACCGGGAGGCCCTGCTCGACGGCGCGCGGCGCTGCTTGCTGGACCGAGGCTATGCACGCACCACGGCACGGGACCTGGTGGCAGCCTCGGGGACCAACCTCGCCTCGATCGGCTACCACTTCGGATCTAAGGAGGCCCTGCTCAACGGGGCGATGCAGCGGTGCTTCGACGAGTACCTCGACCAGATCACCCGGATCGTGTTCGCCGATCCCGGCGCCACCCCGTTGCAGCGCGTGCGGGCCTCCTGGCTGGCGCTGGTGAGCACGTTCGAACAGCACCGTCCGTTGATGGCGGCCTTCGTCGAGGCGCTGGCCCAGGCCGAGCGGGTACCGCAGCTTCGTGTCCAGCTGGCCGACAGTTACGAGCGGCTGCGTGCCACAGTGGCCGAGATGGTGCGTGCCTCGGTCGATGGGCTGCCCGATGCCACCGCGCGGCACGTCGCTTCCTTCCTCATCGCGGTATATGACGGCCTACAGGTGCAGTGGCTGCTTGACCCGCAGCGGGCGCCCACCGCCGACGACCTGATGGCAGCGCTGGAGATCGCCCTGCCCGCCGCCCAAGCCGCCGAGCAGGTTGGTCGCTCTTCAAGGA
>JALZCO010000108.1 GCA_030863015.1 Actinomycetota bacterium | reverse complement strand
GCCACCCCCCAGCTATTCCCCGGCCACGGTGCTTTTGAGCAAGTCCTTTGCCGTTGTGTCGGGCTGGTCGTGGTGGAAATCCATTACCGCTCCACCGGGTATGGGCTGATGCTGCCCATCGGCTGATCGTGTCAGTGATGTACGCGGCCCAGGCAGCGGACACGTGATCCTGGTCGTGTAACAGCGCGGCGCGGCGGATTAACGCGAACTCCTCCACCGACACCCAGCGGCGTAACTGGCGCGCCGGTGCGGCCGGCACAGGCGATGAGCTCCCGCGGAACGCTGGCATCCCGGTATCGCGCACGTCGCCACGCGGGTCCCTACCAGGCCAGCCGGTTCACACCCGCCAGCTGCGGATGATCAACGCGGTGGGACCAGGACCTGGCCCGCGGGAGCCATCTGCATGCGTCCAAACTGTAAATCGATGAGCCTGCCAGCACCCCCACCCATCGACGGCGCAGTCGGCACCGAACACGTGCAAGACCATACCGCCGGTCGGTGCCACCAGAGCAGCAACCGCGTCTAGGCCGCTGCCACGGTCATCGGGTCGCCCCGCCTGCTCTCGGGGGCTGGGCACCGCATCCACCGCCGCCCGCTGCACAGATCAGCGACCACGTTGATACTGGATTCGGCATCGGCGAGGTTGTGGTGGAATACGGCCTCGTTCGGCCCACTTCGTGCCCCCCACTGATTCGGGCTGTTACGGGATCTGACCCGCCATCGTCGCACTCTGGTCGAGGAACGGACTCGGGTCACACCACGGCTGGAGAAGATCCTGCAGGATGCCGGGATCAAGCCGCCAAGTGTTGCCTCGGCATTGTTGACCAAGTCCGGCCGAGCGATCCTGGATGCGCTGCTGGCCGGACAGACCGATCCAATCCCCTGGCCGATCTGGCCGCGGCCGGCTGCGAGCAAGATCCCCGCACTGCGCGGCACTGGCCGGGCACTTCCGCGGCGGGCACCATGCACTGCTGGCCGCCAGATGTCGGCCACATCGACTTCCTCGACGCCGCCGTCATCGACGTGGATGCCACCCTGGCCTAGGCTGCCGCGCCGTTTGCGGCCACGCTCAACCGGGTGCGGACCTTCCTCGGTATCCCCGAATCGCGATCATGCTGCTCGCCGAGTGTGGAGCAGACATGAGCGTGTTCCGCACTACCGCTCACCTGGCTGGCTGGACTGGTATATGCCTAAGTAACCCGCCTCGGCGGCAAGAACCGATCAGGAGACCCGGCACGGCTCCGTCGCCCGGCGCACCGCACTGACCGAAGCCGCCCACGCCGCCGCGCGGACTAAGAACACCTACCTTGCCGCCACCACGCCCACATCCGTGGTCGCCGGGGCTTGCCACAAGCCACAGCGCCACCCGCCACGACCTACTCATTGCCTACTGGCATGTCGTCCACGACCAAGTCCACCACCACGCCGAGCTTGGCCCAGACTGGGCACAACGTCACCGCTTCACCGAACACCGCACCGACGCCTCGTCCACCAACTCCAGCAACTGCTACACTGCAGACCGCACCGGAAACAACGGGCTTACGGCCCGAACTGCCCCCTGGTCACCTGATTCACACCTCAGCGTCAGGGCCAGCGACATGCGGATCTGATCGCAGGTGGGCAAGCCCCGGTGTGACGTCGCGCAGTGAGTAGTCGGCAGTGGGATCCACGTAACGCTCGCCGTTAACTAAGTATTCGAAAGTTGCTTTCACAACTCGGTAGTGACATGCAAAGTTTAGGTGGCGAATGCATGTTGTCGGGCGACCTTTTCCAAGCCATGGTCGGTAATAGCTGAATCGGCAATGCCGCCGATGAGGCGTAATGTTCACCGGCCTCTTTGGGCCCTGTGTGAGGAGGATCTGAATGACTCTGAGCTTTGCGGAGATCGACAGCCAGCACGTGGAGCTGCTGCCGGCCCGCACCGTCATGTCCCTGTTCACCCTTGGTGGGAAGGGTAGTGGCGTCAACGGAGTTGGTGGCGACGGTGGCGATGGTAAGGGCGGTCCCGTCGCCTGTGCGGTCAGCATCGGTAACCTCTCTCTCGCTCTCGGTTTGATCCTTGGCAGCGGTGCCGCCGATGGCACTGGCTCTTCGTGCAACAGCACCGGAACCGGCGGCGACGGCGGCACTGGCGTTGCTGGTGGCCACTAACACGGAGCGAGCGTGCGGTAAATCGGCGTTCGGGTGTGGTGCCGTTGGCTAGAGAACGGCACCGGCATGGCCGACGCATCCGTCCAGGGTGGTGCTGGCGCAGCCGACTGCAGTGTTCGTGCAGTACCACCACGCGGTCTGATGAGCGCGTGCGGTGCCGTTGGTACTGGAGGGGTGGCCGTATCACGG
>JALZCO010000070.1 GCA_030863015.1 Actinomycetota bacterium | reverse complement strand
GACCAGTTCCTCCTTCCGATTCCGGGCCCCGACACGTTGCCGGTCGAGCTCGGCGAAATGTGCCCCGCGGCGCCGCGCGAAAGCGTCCCGGGCCTTGGAGAAACGGCGCCACAACGCTTCGTCGCTCTTACGATCGACGCCCTTGATCGTCTTCCATTCGTCCAGGATGGCGCGCAGTCGATCGCCGGCAGTCTTCCACTGGGTGGACTCGGTACCGATTCGCTCGGCTTCCTCCACCAGCGCCTCCTTACGGGCGGTTGCTTGCGCCCTAGCCTGCTCTCTGGCCGCCTTCGCGCCCGCCAGTGCCTCCTGCGCATGCCGCTGCAGGTAATCCAGGAAGGCGGTGAGGCCGACGAGGTCGCCCACGACGGTCGGTTCGACGAGCTCGTCGCGCAAGGTCCGAACGCGGGACAGTGCCTGCTTGGGGTCACCTAGTCCCGAGGTCAGCCGGGATTCCAAGAGTTCGGCTTCCGTGAGCAGATCATCAAATCGGCGGGCGAAATGCGCTAACCCCTCCTCGGCTGTGCCCGCTTGCCACGAACCGACCATCCGCTCGCCGCTAGCGGTGTGAGAGTACACCGTCCCGTCGGCGGCTATCCGTCCCCAGCGTTGTGGGTCCCGGCAGGCCCGCGAGACCGAAGGTCGGGATCTCGCGGCCGGGGGTCCGGGGTTGCCGTTTTCCGAGCTCGGCGGCTCGGTGACAGCGGGGGAGAGCTCGGTGGACGTGTTCTCGGTGTGGTTGTGCTCGGTCATGCCGGCCTTCCTCGACCTCGTGCTCACCGCCGGGTCCTGCGGGCGCCCCGACTGCAGGCTGTGCGCTTCGACCGGAGGTCTGCGAAACGACCGGCCACGGCCGCATTGAAGCAGTTCAGGTACACGGGCGGAGGAGCAGGGCGAAGTGAGCACTAACCTGCACTAATGATCGTACGCGTGGCGGTGGTACCGCATCCACCGACCCTGGCGCCGGACGTGGCGTGGGAACCCGCCTGAGGCCGCGCGCGGTCGCGGTAGTGGGCCCGACCGCCACCGGCAAGTCCGAGCTCGCGGTCAAGCTGGCCCAACGTCTGGATGGCGAGGTGCTCAACGCTGATGCGATGCAGCTTTATCAGGGCATGAACATCGGCACCGCAAAACTGTTACCCGCACAGCGAGGTGGGGTGCGCCATCACCTGCTCGACATCCTCAACGTCACCGAGAGCGCTTCGGTGGCTACCTACCAGCGGGAGGCGCGCCGAATCATGGAGGAGTTGCTTTCCGCGAACCGGGTGCCGGTGCTCACCGGGGGTTCCGGGCTCTATGTCCGGGCGGTGCTAGACGAGCTGCACTTTCCTGGCACTGATCCCGAGCTACGGGCCAGGCTTGAGGCCGAACTGGCCGAGTACGGGGCGCCGGCCCTGCATCATCGGTTGTATCGACTTGACCCGGTGGCGGCCAGCCGCATCCTGCCAACCAACGGACGCCGCCTGGTGCGGGCACTGGAGGTTATCCAGCTCACCGGTCGTCCGTTCTCAGCGGCGCTGCCACAGTCCGGCCCAGCGCGCTACGGCGCAGTGCTCATCGGCCTGGACGCCGATCCCGCGGAGCTGGACGTGCGGGTTGACGCGCGCGTGGATCGGATGTTCGCCGAGGGATTAATCGAGGAGGTCCGCCAGCTGCTGCCACTCGGTCTGCGGGAAGGCCGGACGGCAGCGCGAGCCCTGGGGTACCACCAGGTGCTCGCTGCACTGGATGCAGGCGTCGATCCGCGCTGTGCCGTTGAACCGACCGCGCGAGCAACGCGGCGCTTCATCCGAAGGCAACGCAGCTGGTTTCGTCGAGACGGCAGGATCAGGTGGTTGAACTCCGACCGTCCCGGTCTGCTCGAGGCCGCGCTCACCGCGACGGTGGGCGGATAGGCTCGGCGACGATGGAGCAGGGCATCGACTTCCTCAAGGGACACGGGACCGAGAACGACTTCGTCCTGCTGCCCGACCCCGCCGGTGCGTTGGATCTGACACCGTCGCGGGTGGCCGCACTCTGCGACCGGCACCGCGGGCTGGGTGCCGACGGGGTGCTGCGGGTGGTGCCAGGTGCGCTGGTGGCCGACGCGCCACCGGATACCTCACCTGGCGACTGGTTCATGGACTACCGCAATGCCGACGGCTCCGTCGCTGAGCTGTGCGGTAACGGAGTGCGGGTATTGGTACGCTACTTGACTGACGCCGGATTGGTCGCCGGCCCGGAGTTTCGGATCGGCAGCAGGTCCGGTCCGCGCACGGTGCGGCGCAACGACGATGGCTCAGTGGCAGTCGAGATGGGACGGGTGCGGCGCACCGGCATGTCCACGGTGACCGTTGAGGGCGCGGCGTTCATCGGGCTCGTTGTGGATATCGGTAACCCGCATCTTGCCTGCCTGACCGAGATTCCGGTGGAGCAACTCGACCTCACCGTGCCGCCGGGGCACGATCCCGGAATCTTTCCGCATGGCGTCAACGTTGAATTCGTTAACGTGCTGCGTGCCCGACATCTGCGGATGCGTGTGCACGAGCGAGGAGTGGGGGAGACCCGCTCCTGCGGCACCGGGACAGTAGCCGCGCTTGCTGCCGCGCTGGATGCCCAGGGTCGGGATACTGGCGAGGCTGACGTGCAGGTTCCGGGCGGATTAGTTCATGTAGCGATTGCCGAGGACGGCAGCACACTGACTGGTCCCGCGGTGCTTGTGGCCCAAGGCCGGCTGGCGCTCGAGTGGTGGCTGGCGCACTGACTGCCGCACTGCGCTTTCAGCGCAGTCTGGACCCAGACTGCGTGGCATCCGAATTCGGGTGGGCGTGCTTCACCCGACGTGTCACGATGAGAGGCGTATGACAACCTTACCGATCTTCCCGCCACATGATCCCGGCCCTGCCTCCCAAGGCGAGCTGGACATTGAGGACCGCTCTGCGCTGCGCCGCGTGGCAGGTCTGTCCACCGAACTTGCTGACGTCACCGAGGTCGAGTACCGGCAGCTGCGCTTGGAGCGCGTGGTACTCGTCGGGGTATGGACCGAGGGCTCCGCGGCCGAAGCCGACGCGTCATTGATCGAGTTGGGTCAACTCGCCGAAACTGCCGGATCGCTGGTACTCGATGGCCTCATCCAGCGCCGCCAACGTCCCGACCCGGCTACCTACATCGGCTCCGGCAAGGTCATCGAGCTACGCGAGACCGTCCTACGCACCGGTGCTGACACGGTGATCTGCGACGGCGAACTCACGCCCGGCCAGCTGCGGCAGCTGGAGGCCAAACTCAAGGTGAAGGTCATCGACCGAACGGCGCTGATCCTCGACATCTTCGCCCAGCACGCCAGTTCCCGGGAAGGTAAGGCACAAGTCGAGCTGGCCCAGCTGAGCTATTTCTTGCCGCGGCTACGCGGCTGGGGTGAGTCGCTGTCCCGGCAGGCCGGTGGTGCTGGCGGCGGGGCCAGCGGTGGAGTCGGCACCCGTGGACCTGGCGAGACCAAGCTGGAGACAGACCGGCGACGCATTCACCGTCGGCTCGCCAAGCTGCGCCGCGAGATCGCCGCAATGCGCACGGTTCGCGACACCAAGCGAGGCCGCAGGCGCGCCAACGAAGTGCCCAACGTGGCCATCGTCGGATACACCAACGCGGGCAAGTCCAGTTTGCTCAACGCGATCACCGGTGCCGACGTGCTGGTACAGGATGCCCTGTTCGCGACCTTGGACCCCACCACACGCCGGGCTGTCACTCCAGACGGACGCGACTACACGCTCACAGACACCGTCGGTTTCGTCCGTCACCTGCCGCATCAGTTAGTGGAGGCGTTTCGCTCCACGTTGGAGGAGACGGCCGACGCTGAACTGCTGTTGCATCTGGTGGACGGATCCGATCCGATGCCCGAACGGCAGGTGGAGGCGGTGCGCGAGGTGCTCGCTGAGATCACCGAGGACCGTGAGGTGCCGATGCCGCCGGAGTTGCTGGTCGTGAACAAGATCGATGACGCCGACCAGTTCGTATTGTCGCGACTGCGGAACCTACTGCCCGATGCGTCTTTCATCTCAGCGCACACCGGCGCCGGCATCACCGGCTTGGTCCAGCGGATCACCGACGCTTTGCCCCGAACCGATGTTGAGGTCGACGCACTGCTGCCGTGGGCCCAAGGCGCCCTGGTCGCCCGAGTACACGCCGAGGGTGAGGTGCTCAACACCGCCCACACCGAGGTCGGTACCCGGCTGCGTGCGCGGGTACGGCCTGACCTCGCCGGCGCGTTGGCCGGGTACCTGGTGGACGCCTGATTCCTGAGTTATGCAGACGGCGGGGGCCCAGGAGATGTGAGTCGGTTGGCCGCCGCTCACAGCCGCCTCAGCACCGCCACGACCCGGCCCAGTACGGTCGCTTCGTCTCCGGGAATCGGTTCGTAGGCAGGGTTGTGTGGCAGTAGCCAGACATGCCCGTCGCGGCGCTTGAACGTCTTCACGGTCGCCTCGCCATCGATCATGGCAGCGACGATGTCTCCGTTCTCGGCGGTGGGCTGCTGGCGGACCACCACCCAGTCTCCGTCAGTGATCGCCGCCTCGACCATGGAATCGCCCGCCACCCTCAGCAAGAACAGCGAACCCTCGCCGACGATCTCTTTCGGTAAGGGGAAGACATCTTCGATGGCTTGCTCGGCGAGCACCGGCCCGCCTGCAGCGATCCGACCGACCACGGGCACAAAAGTGGGGGTGGGACGAGCGCTGGGACCCCCCGAGGTGTCGGAGGTGTCGGAGGTGTCGAGTGCGCTCTCCGCGGGCCGGACGCCGACTGCGCGCGGTCGATTGGGGTCGCGGCGTAAGTACCCCTTACGCTCCAACGCGCGCAGCTGGTGGGCGACCGATGAGGTGGAGGTCAGTCCCACCGCCTCGCCGATCTCCCGCACACTGGGCGGATAGCCGCACCGCTGCACCCAGTCCCGGATTACCTCAAGGACCCGTCGCTGCCGTGGGGTTAGGCCGTCGTCATCGGCGCTGTCGTCGAGGTCAGGAAAGGCATGTACCTGCGCGACATCCCCTGCGCCGGGCGGCTGGTCTTCGGAACCGGCGCCTTCCGGTTCGTCGCTCCGCTGTCGTCCCACCGGTCCTCCTCACAGCAACACGTACAGGGTCAGTCGCTCTCGGAGTTGAGGTTAACCACCGTCTCAGGAGAGATCAAACATCTGTTCGAACAACACGCCGCGTAGTCGTCGATTCTGTCAGACCATCGTGATAGACACCGCACAGCAGTTCGATCGAACCCATGTTCGACGTTACTAGGCGGGTACAGGTGGGTACTAGGCGATAGGAGTCTCGATGACCGCACCAGCGCAATTGAGCAACCGGCACGCGGCACGTGATTCAGAACTCGGGCCGGCGGCGAGTGGACCGGCGGGTGCCAAGCTGCCGTCCGAAACGACGCCTGCCAGGTGGCTGCCGGTGCCTCCGGCTCCCGTCCTGCCTCTCGCTCCTCCGGTGCGCCGCCCTCTGGTGCGCCGACGGTTGCGGGTTCCATGGGGATGCGGGGCCACGGTGGCACACATCCGAGCACCTCGGTTGATCAGGGCGGTGCGTCTGGCGGCCGCCGCCACGGTGACGCTCGCTGTGGTCGGCGGAATGGGTTGGATGGGCCAGGTCGCCAGTCCCGGGGTTCCGGCTGAGACCGCTCTGACCCGGGTCGGTGCCGGCGAGACTGTGTGGGATGTTGCGCAACGAGTAGCGCCGAAGTCCGACCAACGTGCGGTGGTGGAGCGGATTCGGCAACTGAACGGCATGGCGGACTCGGCTGTTCAGCCTGGTCAGCAGTTGCAGGTACCCGACGAGCATTAGGCCGGGTGCTATCGACGTCGTCTGGCTGTACTTGGCCGCTGGCCCCGTGGCCACGCGTTGGCGTACGCCATGAGAGCGTCACACCTCACGGCGCGATAGATGCGCGGGCCGTGGCGGCTCGACTTACGGTCAGGCCCCACATATAGTAGTTACAGGGCTGTAGTTCAACCATAGGTTGGGGTTCGGGGAGGGGGATGCATGCGCTGTCCATTTTGCCGACACGCCGACTCGCGCGTCGTCGACTCCCGTGAGGTCGAGGATGGGCAGGCGATCCGCCGGCGTCGGTCCTGCTCTGAGTGCGGTCGCCGATTCACCACCGTGGAAGAGCCGGTTCTTGCCGTGGTGAAGCGCTCGGGCGTCACCGAGCCGTTCAGCCGGGACAAGGTCGTCCGCGGAGTGCGCAGGGCATGCCAGGGACGACCGGTGGATGAGGACGCGCTGCAGCAATTGGCGCAGCGAGTGGAGGAGGCGATCCGCGCTTCAGGTAGCGCCGAGGTGCCCAGTCAGGAGGTCGGGCTGGCCATCCTCAGCCCGCTGCGGGACCTCGACGAGGTGGCTTACCTGCGCTTCGCCAGCGTGTATAGGTCCTTCTCCTCGATCGATGACTTCGAAAAGGAGATTCGAAACCTGCGGGAGGTCCCTCCCACCAGCGGCAGCACATCAAGTGCAGGCGACATCACGTGAAACACGCAGCGAGTATGGACATCGCGATAGAGAGGGATGAAGTATGACCGAGACCGTCGGGAATGGAGCTTCGCCGGCTGCGCCGCCTAAGCGTGCGCTGCGGATGGAGCGGGTCTACACCACCGAGGCGCGCCACCCTTACGACGAGGTGACGTGGCAACGCCGGGATGTCGTGATGACCAACTGGCGGGACGGCACGGTCAACTTCGAACAGCGTGGTGTGGAGTTTCCTGACTTCTGGTCGATCAACGCGGTAAATATCGTGACCAGCAAGTATTTCCGCGGCGCAGTGGGCAGCGAGCAGCGTGAGTCGAGCCTACGGCAGCTGATCGATCGTGTGGTGCGGACCTACACCACCGCAGGTGTGCAGCATGGGTACTTCGCCACCGAGACCGACAGCAAGATTTTCTCCGACGAGCTGACCTGGATGCTGCTGCACCAGGTGTTCAGCTTCAACTCGCCGGTTTGGTTCAACGTCGGCACTACCTCCCCTAATCAGGTGAGTGCGTGTTTCATCCTTTCTGTCGACGACACCATGGATTCGATCCTCAACTGGTACCGAGAAGAGGGGCTGATCTTCAAGGGCGGTTCTGGCGCAGGCCTGAACCTTTCCCGTATCCGCTCGTCGAAGGAATTGCTGTCCTCTGGTGGCACGGCATCCGGCCCGGTGAGCTTCATGCGCGGAGCGGACGCCTCAGCGGGCACCATCAAATCGGGCGGCGCCACCCGGCGTGCCGCGAAGATGGTCGTACTCGACGTCGATCATCCAGATATCGGCGAGTTCGTACAGACTAAGGCAGCCGAAGAGCGTAAAATCCGGGTGCTCCGCGACGCCGGATATGACATGGACCTCGGTGGCAAGGACATCACCTCGGTCCAGTATCAGAACGCGAACAACTCGGTCCGTGTCTCCGATGAATTCATGCGCGCTGTGGAGACCGACAGCGATTTCGGGCTACGCGCCCGGATGACCGGTGAGGTCATCGAGACTGTAAGGGCTAAGGAGCTCTTCCGGGATATCACCCAGGCTGCCTGGGAATGTGCCGACCCCGGCCTGCAGTACGACGACACGATCAACGAATGGCACACCTGCCCCGAATCGGGACGGATCACCGCTTCCAATCCGTGTTCAGAGTACCTCCACCTCGACAACTCCAGCTGCAACCTTGCGTCGATCAACCTGATGAAGTTTCTCCGCGAGGACCTCACATTCGATGCGGAACTATTCTCAAGGACGGTGGAGTTCGTCATCACTGCGATGGACATCTCAATCTGCTTCGCAGATTTCCCCACTGAGGCGATTGGAGACACCACCAGGGCGTTCCGGCAGCTCGGCATCGGCTATGCCAATCTTGGAGCGTTGTTGATGGCTACCGGACATGCTTACGACTCGGAGGGTGGGCGAGCGCTGGCCGCGGCGATAACCTCACTGATGACCGCCACGGCGTACCAGCGCTCCGCGGAGCTTGCCGCAGTCGTCGGTCCCTACGACGGCTACGCGCGCAACGCTGAACCGCATCAGCGGGTGATGCGCAAGCATGCTGCGGCCAACGATTTGATTCGTACCTACCATCACAACGACCGAACCGTGCAGAAGGCTGCCACGAAGGCGTGGCAAGACGGCATCCGGATCGGTGAAAGAAATGGTTGGCGCAACGCTCAGGCCAGTGTAATCGCGCCTACTGGAACCATTGGGTTCATGATGGATTGTGATACGACCGGAATTGAGCCGGACTTCTCGCTGGTGAAGTTCAAGAAACTGGTCGGTGGCGGGTCCATGCAGATAGTAAACCAGACGGTCCCGAAGGCACTCGCTGCGCTGGGTTATCAGAAGGAGCAGAGCGAGGCGATCGTTGAGTACATCGCTGAGCATGGCCACGTGATCGACGCTCCTGGGCTGCGCACCGAGCACTATGAGGTGTTCGACTGCGCGATGGGGGAGAGGGCCATTGCTCCGATGGGGCATGTCCGGATGATGGCGGCGACCCAACCGTTTATCTCGGGAGCTATCAGTAAGACGGTCAACATGCCCGAGACGGCCACCGTCACGGACGTCGAGGAGATCTATCTCCAATCCTGGAAGATGGGACTCAAGGCGCTGGCGATTTACCGGGATAACTGCAAGGTCGGTCAGCCGCTCTCCACCGGCAAGACCGCGACCACCGCGGCGGACAAGGTAGTAGGCGAGAGCAGGCCGGTGCGCAAGCGGCTGCCCAAAAAGCGACCCAGCGAAACGGTATCCTTCACCGTCGGTGGTGCCGAGGGTTACCTCACGGCGGGGTCTTACCCAGACGACGGCCTCGGCGAGATCTTTGTGAAGATGTCCAAGCAGGGGTCCACGCTGGCCGGTGTGATGGACGCCTTCTCAATGGCGATCTCAATAGCGTTGCAGTACGGGGTGCCGCTGGAGACCTACGTCTCGAAGTTCGTGAACATGCGCTTCGAGCCGGCGGGAATGACCGATGACCCAGATGTTCGGATGGCCAGCAGCGTCGTGGACTATCTGTTCCGTCGAATCGCGCTGGACTACCTGCCCAAGGACAAGCGTGACCAACTGGGCATCTTGACCGCGCAGGAGCGCACTGAGCAGGTGTCCGCTGGCTACGGCACCGGAGTGGACGGCGGCGTCGACGTGGAGTCGCTACGCACGTCAGTGGACTCGACTGCCCCGATCCCGGCGGTGCAGGCCCGTCCGGCACCGGTGTACATCGGTAGCTCCACTGAGTTGCTGGAGCTGCAGCTGGGCAAGGCCGCGGACGCACCGCTGTGCATGACCTGCGGAACCAAGATGCGGCCTGCTGGATCCTGCTATGTCTGCGAAGGTTGCGGTTCTACCAGCGGCTGCAGCTGAGGCTCTGCGCGCCAGGTCGGAGTGGTTAACAGCTGAAAGATCGGTTACCCGCTCCGCCCTTGGCCCTGCAGACGGCGGCTCAGATCTGGGGCGTGAACCGGTCGCAGGCGAGGCGGCGAATGTCGGCATGAGTGACCTCGACATGCCGGTAATGTGCAATCGCCGACGCTCATCTCAGCTTGCTGCGTTGCGGGAGGAGGTCAGGATGCCGGAGCGGGCGCTGGTGCTCGGCAGCGGCGGGATTACCGGCATCGCGTGGGAGTTAGGGATCCTCGCCGGGTTGGCTGAACATGGAGTAGATCTGCGCGAAGCCGATCTCGTGGTCGGCACGTCGGCCGGCTCGGTGGTGGGTGCACTAATCGCCTCCGGTGAGGATCTCCAGGAGCTCTACGCCAGTCAGCTCCTTCCGCCGGGCCTTGAGCCACCGGTCCGGATGGGGATCGGGACGATCGTGCGGTGGGGTTGGGCAGTTGCCCGTTCTCGGGGCGCGCAACAGGTCGGAGTACGAGTCGGCAGGATGGCGCTGGCGACCGCAACGGTTCCGGAAGCCGAGCGCCGTGGGGTTATCGCATCCCGGCTGCAAGCACGTACGTGGCCAGCTCAGACCCTGCTGATCACGGCCGTCGATGCCGAATCGGGAGAGTTCGCCGCCTTCGGCCAGGCCAGCCAGGTGGGGGGCACCGCAGTGAGCCTGGTCGACGCTGTTGCGGCCAGCTGCTCCGTGCCAGGGGTGTGGCCGCCGACCACCATCGGTGGACGGCGCTGGATCGACGGTGGTGTTCGCTCGGCGACCAATGCCGATCTGGCGGCAGGGTATGAGCGTGTTGTGGTGCTTGCCCCAATCACGCGTGGTTTTCGGCCGGCGACTGGTGCGGCTGCGCACGTAGCCGCGTTGCGCAAGCGAGCACGGGTTGCGCTCGTCACGCCGGACGCCGACGCACGACGTGCGATCGGCCGCAACGTGCTGGATCTAGCCCGTCGGGCGCCCGCCGCGCAGGCTGGGCACGCCCAATCCACGTCGGCCACCGCGGAGGTGGCCAAGGTGTGGTCGGGCTAGCTCTCGGCGCTGCCACCATCTTGTTCGGCGAGGAACTGCTCGAGTTCCGCGGCGATCTCGTCGCCAGTGGGCAAGGGACCGGCATCGCCGGCCAGCAGCGGGCGTTGACCAGCCCCACCGATGATGGCGTCAAACCGCGCCTCCAGGCCAGCTACCACCGACATGCTTTCCTGGGAACCGGCGACCTGTTTGTCCACCTCCGTCAGAACCCGCAGTGCCGCTGGGCGTAGCGCCTCCACAGGCAGGCTCAGCCCGCTGCTGCGGGCTAGATGCTCTAGCAGTCCGCGGGCGGACTCTGGGTACTCGATGCGGGCCAGGTAGTGCGGTACATGCACAACGAAACCCATCGCGTCGTGCCCTGCTTGGCCCAGCTTCAGCTCCATCAGTGCACCAGCATGGCCGGGGATCTCCATGGCGCCAAACCATGGTTCGTAGTCGGAGATCAACTCTCGGCGCGTCGCGTGGGCAGTGACCGTCACTGGTCGAGTGTGCGGTACGGCCATCGGCACTGCACCCAGGCCAACGGTCAGGCCCACACCGAAGCGCTCGACCAGCTCACGGACCGCGTCGGTGAAACGCTCCCACTGGAGATCCGGCTCCGGGCCCGCAAGTAGCAAGAAAGTGGTGCCTTCGCTGTCACGCACCTCATGCAGCACCAACTCCGGCCGCTCATAGCTCTCCCAACGATCCCCGTCGAAGACCATCGTCGGTCGGCGAGTGCGGTAGTCCACTAGTTGGTCGACGTCGAATGTGGCGACGACACGGTGCTCCAGATTCGCCAGCAGATGCGCCACTGCCACCTGCCCGGCTTGACCGGCGTCGACGAATCCGGTGAGGGCATGCACCAGTACCGTCCCCGCCGGAGCCGATGGCTCCGCGTCGATTCGGTACAGGTCGGCGATCACTTGCTGCCACCTCGCTTCGGCTCGGTCGGCCCTCTTCGTGCAGGCCGTGCATCCAATACAACACGGCACAGCGTCGAATCCATCCCCTGCAGCGGGCACACCACTGTGTACTGCCGGCCACGGCAGCGAGACGCTGGGCCACCCTTTAGTGGTAACGACTATCGTTTACAATCTGGTCAACCACGTGGAAGGAGAATCGGAGCACAGTGCGCATTGCCTTCGTCGGCAAGGGCGGCAGCGGTAAGACAACGTTGTCGGCCCTGTTCACCCGCTACCTGGCCGAGCTCGGCCGGCCCGTGCTAGCCGTTGACGCCGACATCAACCAACACCTGGGTGAGGCGCTGGGTTTGGAACATGAGCAGGTCCCACCGTTGGGTGGGCAGCTGCCATGGATCAAGGAGCACCTGCGCGGCAGCAATCCTCGGATCACCTCGGCTGACTCGATGATCAAGACGACACCGCCCGGCCGAGGCTCCCGGCTGCTTCGTTTGGATCCGGACGAGGAGCTGCACCGCCGCTTTGCCCGTCCCGTGGGTGGTGCCCAGCTGATGGTCACCGGGGAGTTCGAGCCCGAGGACATCGGGGTGAGCTGCTATCACTCCAAGACCGGCGCACTGGAGCTGTATCTCAATCATCTGATGGACGGGTCCGGCGAGTACGTGGTGGTCGACATGACCGCGGGTGCCGATGTGCTGGCGTCCGGACTGTTCACCCGTTTTGACCTTGTGGTTCTCGTCAGCGAGCCGACCCGGCGCGGGGTCCGGGTGTATCGGCAGCTCCAGCGGCACGTCGAGGGACACGGGGTCCGGCTGCGAGTGGTCGGCAACAAAGTGGCCGCTGAGGATGACATCGCCTGGTTACATGGCGAACTGGGCACCGCCCTGCTGGCGACGGTGGGACAGTCGGCTTGGGTGCGGGCCACCGAACAGGGCCGTGCTCCGTCGTTCGATGCGTTGGAGCCTGAGGTTCGACGTGCGCTGTACGCGGTGCTCGCCGAGCTTGACGCAGTACAGCGGGACTGGACGGCATATCACCGCGACACCGTGCACTTTCACCTGCGCAATGCGCGGGCCTGGGCGAACCAGTCGGCGGGTCGGGACCTCGCCGAGCAGGTGGACCCGGACTTTTTCCCCGCTGTTTGCTCGTGAATCACCGATCGAGGAGGACCGATGTCACTGGACGTACCAACCACGATGATCGAAGCAGCGCAGCACGGTGAGCTCGATGATGCGGCGTTTGTGACCGTTGTGCGGGACTCATTGCCCTATGCGTGGCAGGTGATTTCGGAGGTCGTGGGCGACCTCGCGGTCAGCGCCGGCTCGGAGTTCGCCGACCACGCGATTCCGCCGCCGGACGAGGCAGCTCGGGGTCAGCTGCTACGGGCGCTGGCCAGCGATGCCATCCGCGGCTCCTTGCAGCGTCACTTCGGCGTGCAGCTGGCTTTCCAGAACTGCCACCGGGTCGCGGCGTTTCGCCCCGAGGCGGTTAACAGCGAGGCCTACCGGCGGTTTGTCTCCGCCCGAGACCAGGTGCTGAACCAGACACCGGAGCTTCGCGACTGCTGAGCGGTTCAGCAGGCAGCTCGGAGCTGTGGTCGAAAGATCGATTTCACACATGCCGCCCGGGCGGGCAGGCTTTCCGCATGCCGCTGGTACCGCGACACATCGTCCCCTTCCTTGCCGCCGCACTGCGCAATCCGACCACCATGGGCGCCGTGGCGCCGAGCTCATCGCACCTGGCGGCCCAGATGGTCGCCGTGGTGCCCAGGGTGGGCGAGCCGGTGGTAGTTGAACTCGGGCCTGGCACTGGCTCGGTCACCACCGCTATCGAGCACCGGCTCGCTGGGCGGGGACGGCACGTGGCGGTTGAGATCGACCCCGTGTTGGCCGAGCATCTGCGCGTCGAGTTCCCCGATGTCGAGGTCCTGATGGGGGACGCCGCTGAGCTGGAGCGGCTGCTCGCTGACCGCGATGTGCCGGCTGTCGATGCAGTG
>JALZCO010000016.1 GCA_030863015.1 Actinomycetota bacterium | reverse complement strand
GAGACGCTGCACACGGGACAGTTCCGCACCAGCTCGTCGGTTGATCCCGACGCACCGCAACCTCGTACCGCAGGAGACCGAGCGATGAGCCAGCAACAGGGCGAGCCTCCCGAGCACGGCCAGCGGGATCAGTACGCCGCGCACCGCGGGTACGGCCACGATCAGGGGCCGGATGGCAACGACGCCAACCTCAATTACGGCCAGCCGTACGGCTACGACTTCCAGCACAACCAGGCCCAGGGCCATCCCCGAAACCCTGGCAGCCAAACCCATGGCAACCAGAACTACGGGGCCCAGAGCTACGACAGTCCAGGCCGCTACGACCGCAGCTATCCCCAATACGGTTACGACCAGGGCCGCAGCGACGAGCAAGGCCAAGGCGGCTACGGCTACGAGTCCGGTTACGAGCAGCGCCAGCCGGCCCCCGGCCAGGACTACCAGCAAAGCTACGGAGATCCACACTACGGCCAGTACGGCGGCGCGCAACCGGGATACGGATATGAGCAGGGCGGCTACGGGGGTCAGAAGTACGGGGCTGATCCCGACTACAGCACCCAGGGCTACCTGCCTCCCGCGGTACAGACCGGCTCTCGCCAGCTGGCGGCCTCGCTCATTCTGGACGACGGATCGAACCGCCACTACCAGCTGACCGAAGGTGCCACGGTGGTGGGCCGTGGCCAAGAGGCGCAGTTCCGGCTGCCGGACACCGGCGTGTCCCGGCGACACTTCGAGATCACCTGGGACGGCTGGACAGCGACGCTTGCCGACCTCGGGTCCACCAACGGTACGACGGTCAACGGCACCCCAGTACAAACCTGGCAGCTCGCCGATGGCGACGTGGTCCGGGTCGGGCATTCATCGCTCGTCTTCCGTACGCAGGGTTGAGCCGAGCCACCTAGCAGAAACGACCTACCGCGTGCCGGAGCTGGTGTTGCAACTGACCAGAGCAGGCTTCCTCCTCCTGCTCTGGTTGTTCATCGTCGCCGCGTTGCGCATCGTACGGTCCGACCTGTTTGCGGCGTCTGGGCTGCGCGCCAGCCTTCCCCTATCGCGCCGTGGGGCACTCGCGGAGCGCAACCGGGCGGCCCGCCAATTGGTGGTTACCGCGGGCGGGCTGGCAGGCACCCGCATCTCGCTCGATGGCAGGCCCATCCTCATCGGGCGTGCCGACGACTCGACCTTGGTGCTCGACGACGACTACGCCTCCACCCGCCACGCCCGCCTCGGGTTCCAAGGCGGGGACTGGTTTGTCGAGGATATGGGATCCACCAACGGCACCTATCTGGACCGAGCTAAGGTCACCGGACCTACCCGGGTTCCTCCTGGGGTCCCGATCCGTATCGGCAAGACGGTGATCGAGCTGCGCTCATGACTCTGGTTCTGCGCTATGCCGCCCGAAGCGACCGCGGCCTGGTTCGGCAGAGCAACCAGGACGCGGTCTACGCGGGTCCGCGCTTGCTCGCGTTGGCCGACGGGATGGGTGGTCACGCGGCAGGCGAGGTGGCGGCCAAGGTCGTGATTGCGGCATTCGCCCCGTTGGACGACGACGAACCCGGCAACGACCTGCTGGACCAGCTCCATGAAGCCACCCTCGCCGGCAACGCCGCGATCAGCGAGCTGGTCCGGGAGGACCCGGAACGAGAGGGTATGGGCACCACGTTGACCGCGGTGCTCTTCGCCGGAAACAAGATCGGCCTCGTCCATGTCGGTGACTCGCGCGCCTACCTCATGCGTGACGGCGCGCTCAGCCAGATCACGCACGACGACACCTTCGTCCAATCGCTGATCGACGAGGGACGGATCTCCGAGGATGAGGCCAGTCACCATCCGCAACGTTCGCTGCTGCTCAAGGCATTGACCGGGCATGAGGTGGAGCCCTCGCTCACCGTCCGGGAGGCCCGCGCCGGGGACCGTTACCTGCTGTGCTCCGATGGGCTATCCGGGGTGGTCAGTACCGAGACGCTGGCCGAAGGGCTGACCATCCCCAACCCGCAGGCCTGCGCCGACCGGCTCATCGAGCTGGCACTCAAGGGTGGTGGGCCCGACAACATCACCTGCATCGTGGCCGACGTGGTGGATGTCGAGTACGGCGAGGACGCGCCCATCATCGCTGGGGCCGCTGGCGACGGCGTCGAGGATCCGCAGCCGGACTCGGCAGCCGCTCGGGCCGCGACGACCACACTGCCGCGCCCCGAACCCCAGCGGATCCAACCCAGCAAACCTCCTGCGCCCAATCCGGAGCTGCGCCGTCGAAAGCAGCGGCGCACGTTGATTGGTCTGGCAGTGGTGGTGGTGTTGCTCGGCGCCGTCACCGCGATCGGCTCGATCTTGGTCCTCCGGCAGTACTACGTGGGGGCGACCAGCAGCGGCGAGGTGGTGATCTTTCAGGGAGTCCGGGGCCAGGTCTTCGGCCTGCCACTACACACCCGTGCCGAAGGTAGCTGCCGGGATGGTGCCCGACGCTGCGAAACGATATTTCTGCAGGGTCTGCAACCACACGTCCGGACAGAAGTACGCCGGGGGATGATCAGCAACAAGGGACTGGATGGCGCTCGTGAGATCATCGGTCGACTGCGGACCAATGATCTGCTGCCGCCGTGCCCGCGGACCGGCGTTGGGGCGACCGCCGTTGAGCAACCATCCCCGCCCATCCCTTCGAGTTCGCCGGGCCCGCCTCCCGGCGGGCAGCTGTCCGGCCAGCACCCCGAACCCGCGATCACCGGCACGCCGATTCCGGAGACACCCTCTGAACCCGGAGTCGACTGCCGGACGGTGAGCTAATTGATGGCCACTCCAACACCCGTCCCGGACACGGACCCATCGACCGCGCCGTCCACCAAGCGCGGCCTCGAGCTGATCATGCTGGCCTTCGCCTCGGTCGTGGTGACCACCGCGCTGGTGTTGGTGGAGCTCAATCAACAGCAGGAGGTAACCCGTTCACTGCTCTACTACGGCGCCGCCTACCTAGCGCTGTTCGGCGCCGCCCATATCGCGGTGCGGTTGCTGGCTCCGTATGCCGACCCGCTCATCCTGCCCTGTGTCGCGTTGCTCAACGGTCTGGGCCTGGTGCTCATCCACCGGCTCGATCTGGCGGAGGCGACTGCGGCCGTATCGGTCGGCGACCCGATCCCGGATGGCAACGTTCCCAATCAGATCGCCTGGACCGCGCTCGCCCTGGGGCTGTTCGTGGTGGTTCTAGTGCTGATCCACGACCATCGCATGCTGGCTCGATACGGCTACACCTGCGGGCTGGTCGGCCTGGGGTTGCTGGCCCTGCCCGGCTTGCTACCCAGTGCCATCTCGGAAGTCAACGGCGCGAAGATCTGGCTACGGTTCGGCGGGCTGGGTATTCAACCGGGGGAGTTCGCCAAGATCCTGTTGATGATCTTCGTTGCTGCTTTCCTGGTCGCCAAGAGGGACCTTTTCACCACTGCGGGCCGCAGTGTGCTCGGCATGGAGCTGCCCAGGGCCCGAGACCTCGCCCCGCTGCTGATGGCGTGGGGACTCTCGTTGGGTGTCCTGGTGCTCGAGAAAGACCTGGGTACCTCGCTGCTGTACTTCGGCATCGTGCTGGTGCTCATCTACATCGCCACTGAACGGGCCGCCTGGATGGTGATCGGGCTGATCTTCTTCGTCGTCGGTGCGATGGTCTCCGGGATGCTCTTCGAGCATGTGCAGCGCCGGGTGACCGCGTGGCTCGATCCGTTCTCAGACTACGACGGCGCCGGCTATCAGATGGCACAGTCACTGTTCGGGTTGGGTACCGGCGGGGTGTTCGGTACCGGCTTGGGCGCAGGCCGTCCTGACCTGGTGCCCGCGGCGCACACTGACTTCATCACCGCAGCGATCGGCGAGGAGCTGGGTTTCGTCGGGCTGGCCGCCGTGCTGTTCACCTACCTGCTGCTGGTGATGCGGGGAATGCGCACCGCGCTGACCGTCCGGGACACCTTCGGCAAGCTGCTTGCCGCCGGGCTGTCTTTCGCGGTCGGTCTGCAGGTGTTCGTCGTCGTCGGCGGGGTGACCAAGCTGATCCCGCTGACCGGGCTCACCGCGCCGTTTCTGTCCTACGGTGGGTCGTCGCTGCTGGCCAACTACATCCTGGTGGCCCTGCTGTTGCGGATCTCCCACGCGGCGCGGTCGCCGGCGGCCCCGCCGGTACCGCGCAAACCGGTAGCCCCGCTGGCCGAGGCGCCCACCGAGATGGTGCAGCGGCCGTGAACACACCGCTTCGCCGGGTCGCGCTGGCCGTCATGGGCATGATCGTTCTGCTGCTGGCCAACGCCACCTACATCCAGGTCGTCAGTGCTGACACCTACCGCAGCGACCCACGCAACCGGCGGGTGTTGCTCGATGAGTACAGCAGGCAGCGCGGGCAGATCGTCGCCGGCGGGCTCGCGCTGGCCAGCTCGGTGGAGACCGGCAGGCAGCTGCGCTTCCAGCGCACGTACCTCGACGGCCCGCTGTACGCCCCGATCACCGGCTACTACTCGCTGCGCTACGGCGCCGGTGGTATCGAGAACGCGATGGACTCGGTGCTTAACGGCTCCGATGATCGGCTGTTCGTGCGGCGGCTTTCAGACCTGATCACCGGTCGGACACCCAGCGGCGGCAGCGTCGAACTCACCATCAACCCGATTGTCCAGCGGGTGGCCTACGAGCAGCTGACTCGCCGTGGCTACAGCGGCGCGGTGGTGGCGATCAAGCCCAGTACCGGCGAGATCCTCGCGATGGCCTCCACCCCCTCCTACGACCCGAACCGGCTGTCCGCGCACGGCGGTGTGGAGCAGGAGACTGCCTGGAACGCGTTCACCTCGCCTGAGCGTGGTTCCCCGCTGACCAACCGGGCGGTCGGGTCGACCTACCCGCCGGGATCGACCTTCAAGCTCGTGGTCACCGCGGCCGCGTTGGAAACTGGTAAGGCCACCCCGGACACACCGCTGACCGCGACGGCCGCCTTGCAACTGCAAGGCACGTCGACGTTGCTGCGCAACTTTGCCGACAATTCCTGTGGCCGCGGCGTCACCGCCACTCTCCAAGAGGCATTGGTGCGCTCCTGCAACACCGCCTTCGCTCAGATGGTCGCCACCGTCGGTGAGAATGACCTGCGCAAGCAAGCTCAACTGCTCGGTATCGGGCAGCAGGGTCTTACCATTCCGATCCTGGTGACGTCGTCCACCCTGGGTGACATTCCCGATGTTGCCGCCTTACAACAGTCCGGCATCGGGCAGCGTGATGTGGCGCTCAGCCCGTTGCAGAATGCGATGATCGCCGCGACGATTGCCAACGGAGGGCGACGGATGAAGCCCCAGATGGTTCGTAACATCCTGGCCCCGGATCTTTCCGTGCTGGGCAGCTTCCAGCCAGAGCAAGCCGAAACG
>JALZCO010000548.1 GCA_030863015.1 Actinomycetota bacterium | reverse complement strand
CTCTGGTGGTCGAGCGCGACCCCGTCATCACCGCCAAAGAGGTAGCAAGCGTGGATCACCTGTCCGGCGGTCGATTCGAGTTCGGCGTTAGGGCCGGCTGGAACCGCGAGGAGATGCACAACCACGGCACCGACCCGCGTCAGCGGATGAAGGTGCTACGGGAACGCATTGAGGCGATGAAGGCGATCTGGTCGCAGCACGAGGCCAGCTACTCCGGCGAGTTTGTCAACTTCCAGCGCATCTGGTCCTACCCCAAGCCGTCCCAGCAGCCGCACCCACCCATTCTCGTCGGCGGCGACGGCCCGACCGTCCTGGATCGGGTACTCGCGTTCGGGGACGGGTGGTTCCCGAACTACCGCGGCGACGAGATGATCTTCGACCGCATCGACGAACTACGATCGCGCGCGGACCGCCTTATCGAGGTGCATATGCTCTCTGCTCCTTCCGATCCGGCCGTGCTTGAACGTATGGAGCGCGCCGGGGTGCGCCGGGCCAGTCACTGGCTGCCTTCCGGGCCCCGTAGCACTGTCGAGCGGGCCCTGGATCAGTGGGCGAACGCGGTCAGCCAGTTTGTCGACGGATGACGGATAAGGAGGCGCGTCGGCGCTTCGCGGCGGCCCGAGTGATCCGGCTAGCGAGCGCGGACGCCGACGGCCGTCCGCACGTCGTACCGATGGTCTTCGCGCTGGCGCACGGGAGGGATGCCGGTGAGGCGGATGTAGGTGAGACACGTTCCGGTGACACCATCTACACCGCCGTCGACGCGAAACCCAAGCGCTCCACATCACTGCGCCGGCTCGCCAACATCGTGGTCAACCCGCGCGTCGCCGTCCTCGCGGACCACTACGAGGACGACTGGCATGCGCTGTGGTGGGTGCGGGCCGACGGTACCGGCAGGGTCCTCGACGCTGACGAGCCAGAGGGCCGCGACGCCATCGCGCGACTGGTGGCGCGCTACCCACAGTACCGTGAGCAGCCGCCGCGTGGCCCGGTGCTAGCCATCGACGTCACACGCTGGTCAGGCTGGTCAGCCACCAGCAGCTAGGGAGCGTGCAACAGCATCCGTGGCATGCCCAGAGGCTCGGCACGATAGAGACTGGGCGCGGTTGCATCGTGATGGTGCCCGTATCGTCCCGGGTACCGACGTCGGGATAGCTTCTCTCAAGCCACATGACGTGCTGCCCTATGGGCACGCCGACCGCACTGCGCTGCCGACCGCACTGCGCTAGGGATGACGAACTTTGAGGCGCTTCGCGCGACTACGTCGGTCGCGGCGGAGGCCTGGGCTCACCGGTCGGAAAGACCGACTGGTCCAAAGGTCAGACGCCGACCTCATCGCTGTCTTGGGCGACCCACTCCGCGACATCCGAGCAGTCCACGACATCACCGCAGTCATCCGCGCCGGCCGCCGGGTGCGCTGACCGGGGTAGCCCCTTTCAACGTCTAGCACAAGGATGGTCAACATGGGCAGGCAGGTGATTGGCAGCCAAGTCGAGTCGGTGCAGCGGGCGCTTGATGCCTTCTTGGAGGCGGTGACGCAGTCACCGATCGGCAGTGTGCAGCCCGTAGTAGCAGACTTCGTGGCGGGCAATCCCCAGGAACCGACCCTGCCCGCCTTCGTCGAGGCGCTACGTCGCTGCAGCGTTCCCACGTCAATCGACTGGTTCGCCTATCGCCTCATGCATGGGCCCGCGCGTCAGGCGGCGGCCGCCTCGCTGACCACGGAGTTGGGTCTCGGATTTTCCGCCGAGGACATCTTTCTCACCCGCGGGGCCAGCGGAGCCATCACACTCGCCCTCGGCGCTCTGATCGAGCCCGGCGACGAGGTCATGTTTTTGAGCCCACCGTGGTTCTTTTACGAGGCAATGATCATCGCCAGCGGTGCTAGGCCGGTCCGGGTCCGGCTCGCGCCTCCGGCCTTTAACCTGGATGTTGACGCCATCGTCACGGCGCTGGGCCCACGGACCCGAGCCGTCATCATCAACACCCCGCACAACCCGACGGGGCGGATCTACCCGGCGGCTGCCCTGCAGCACTTGGCGAAGGTTCTGACCGAGGTAGGCGATCGGTACGGCCATCCCATCTGGATTATTTCTGATGAAGCGTATAGCCGTATTTTGTTCGACGGTCACAGCTTTCTCAGCCCCGGGCTATTTTACCCGTACTCGATGCTCGCCCACACCTACAGCAAAAGCGCGCTAGCCCCGGGACAACGGCTGGGCTTCCTGGCTTTGGTGCCGGACCTGCCGGAAGCCGAGGTCGTGCGCAGAGCACTGTTCACGCTGAGCTTCTGGTGTGTACCGGACGCGGTGATGCAGTACGCCCTCCCGGACATCGACAGTCTTCTTATTGATCTCGCCGCGATGGAACGCCGGCGCGATCGCATGGTCACGGTATTGCGTCAGCAGGGCTATGAAGTGAACATTCCCGAGGGGACATTTTACCTGCTACCGCGGGCTCCGGTGGCTGACGACCGTGCCTTTTGCGAGCTTCTCGCCAAAGACGGCGTTGCCGTCTTGCCTGGCCATGTCGTTGAGCTACCGGGCTACTTCCGCATTTCCTTGACGGCCACCGACGAGATGGTGGAGCGCTCATTGCCGATCTTCGCCCGCGCCATTGAACGAGCTACAACGGGCACGTGATTAACGTTGCTGCCGCCACGGAAGATGACTAGTGACCGACTACGCCACCGTGTACCGGAGTCTCGTGCGCGCCACGAACGACGAACAACGAGCCGCCGTCGTGCCCAGCTGCCCAAGTGGACCGTCAGCGACACGGTGGCGCATCTGGCCGGCGTGGCAGTGGACATCATTGCCGGTTATGACGTAGCAACAATTTCCGCGGACCAGCACACTGCCGGCCAGGTCGAGCGGCGCCGCGGCCGGCGCCTCGAGGTGGTACTCGCCGAATGGGACGGCACCGCGGAAGCCATCGAGCGAATTATCGTCGCGCACGCGCGGCCGATCGTCGTAGTCAACGATGTGCTCATCCACGAATCCGACATCCGCGGCGCGCTGGGTGCCGGCCGGACCCCCTGAAGCAGCGTGGACCGCGGCGCTAGGGCTGGCTCGTCCCTACCTCACAGAAAGGCTGGGCCACTTAGGCGAATTGACGATCATCACCGGCGAACGCCACTTCACCGTGGGTTCTGGGGAGCCCACCACGACGGTCGAGGTGGACCTCTACGAGTTCTGGCGGTCCGTGCTCGGCCGGCGTAGCCGAGCGCAGATGGCCGCCTGGAAGTGGTCAGGTAACCAAGAGCCCTACCTTCACGCTATCCCAATATTCGGCCCCACCACAGCGGGCCTTGCCGAGCCACCCATTCCGAAACAACGACGGTAACCGCACGTCCCCATTAGCACCCTTAGGGATCTAGCCTGTTGTTTTCGTGCTGCTGCCGGGTAGGCCGTACCGCAGGTCCACCGACCCGACCACGTGACGAAACATACGATTTAGAAAACTCTGTTACAGCGCAGCGCCCGTAGGTAGCCGACGGTCTCGGGACGCATGACGGCTGCCGACGTGCCGTCGCCCAGCATCCACCGGCCGCTAGCAGGATCACTTGGGCGACGATCTCGGTTGTGTTCGGCCAGCACCATCTGCGGACTGGTCGTCTTGGTGACGTCGGCCCAACGCATCCGGCTGCTCCGCAACCTGATGATGTCTGCCAGGTAGGACTGCCGCGGGTCCGGCAACAAGTCCTCCGAAAGATGCTGCCGCCGCCGAACCCTGCGCCAGGACCTCGGCGCGTAGCACCCATTAGTGCGCACGGTTCCTCATCAGGCCGCAAGTCCCGTGACCAGGACCTCGGACACGGGTTCGGTGTCGCGGTGGTTCACCATCACCAGCAGCCGCTGGCGAGCCAGCGAGCGCACCACGTGCTGCAGCAGCAACAACGAGCCGTAATCCGCCCGGTGCGCGTCATCGAACACAATGACCCACGGCGCGCTCGCGGTGATATGGCTCAACAGCCTGGCTACCGCGTCAAAGAGCCGAAACCGGTCCTCGCTGGAGCCGCTGCCACCCCGATCGCCGCCTGAAGCATCGAACACCTCGGGTGCAAGCCGCAGGAGGTCGGGAATCAGCCCAAGCTCGTCGGCGATCTTGGCAACGTCGACAACGGCCGACAGAGCCCACAGCACCTGCCGCCACGGCCAGTACGGAGGTGCCCCGCTCGACTCCGCCGCCGGCCCCACGCCACCGGCACATCCCGGGTCGCCGCCAGCCCAGTCAGCTCCTCCACCATGCGCGTCTTGCCGATCCCCGGCTCACCCCGGCACAGCACAACCCGCGGATTAGCGGCCAGAGCCGACTCATGATGCGCTACGAGCGCGGCCAACTCCGGTTCTCGACCCACCGATTCGGTCCGATCAGCGCCACGCTCCTCGGCAACGTAGCTGGCGTGGAGCCGCTCGAGCAGCAAAAGACTCGTCTCGAACTGTGATGCCCGGCACGAATAGCGAACAGGGACCGCAAAGTCCTGCCGTGGTCGTTGATAGACCAGATTTGTATGGCGCTCAACAATCTTGAGCCGTGCTGGCCGAGGCGGGAATGACATTGGGCGAGTACGCACCAGATGGCACTGCCGTTGTGGTACCGGCCGTTGCCGGCGCAACCTGGGTACGCGCTGCTGGCGACGGCATCGGGACCGCAGGCAGAAGTAGCGTTCCGAGCGTTTGCTCACAGGTGAGGGAGGGAACGCCTAGAGCACGCCGGACGTCGACGACATGGCTTGGAGTGAGTCGTGGCCCGTGGCCCCTACACCGTCGACCCCGCGACCCCGCACCTGAAGCCTAAGGAAAACTCTCGTCACGGCCGCCTCGCCTTCCGCCCGCAACCCCTATCGAACCGTCCGGCCACACCGGCCTACGGATCCTCGATGGCACCGACGGCACCCAGCTGGGCCTCGCCTACGTGCCGCCGTCCCTCGATGATTACCCGTTCCGACTAGTCGTGCTCCTGCATGGCTCCGGGGGGTCGGCGCGGCAGGGCATCGAGTTGATGCTGCACATCGCCGACCGGCACCGGCTGCTGCTGGTCGCACCGACGTCCCAACTATCCACCTGGACGTCATCATGCACGGCTACGGTCCCGACGTACGCCGCATAGGTCGGCTGCTCGATGAGGTCAATGCCGCTTGGCCGGTCGACCGGCTCGCCGTCGGCGGGTTCTCCGACGGGGCCTCACACGCCCTGTCGCTCGGCATCGCCAACGGCGATCTGTTTGACTCCGTGATCGCGTTCTCGCCGGGTTTTGCTGTGTCGATGGTCCAGCACGGCACTCCGCGGTTGTTCATCTCCCACGGCACCAACGACAAGGTGCTGCCGGTCAACGACTGCAGTCGCCGGATCGTTCCCCGCCTCGAGCAGGCCGGCTACCCAGTCACCTACGTTGAGTTCGACGGGCCTCACACAGTGCCCGCCGAGGTGGTGGAGCAGGCCGGAAGCTGGTTGGCGGCCGCACCCAGCCAGCGGCAGCGGTTGGATCAAGCATCCAGCGGCCCCGAATAGTGATCTTTCAAGGATCTGGCTTGTGGCGCTGGAGTTGGTAGTCATGGTGGGCTTGCAGGGCAGCGGTAAGTCGACGTGGGTACGAGAGCACCTCTCAGCGACCCACCTGGTCGTCAGCAAGGATCACTGGCCACGTGCCCGCAACCGGGAGGCACGGCAACGTCGGGTAGTCGAGGATGCATTGGCGGCGGGTCGCAGCGTGGTGGTGGATAACACAAACGCGTCCCCACACGATCGGGCTCCGCTTATCGCGATCGCCCGGGTGCGTAGCGCCGAAGTCCGGGCCGTCTATCTTGACGTGCCGGTGGCCGTATGCCTGGCACGTAACGCCGGCCGAGTAGGGCGCACTTGCGTTCCCGTTGTGGGTGTTCTCGCTACTCGAAACCGCCTGGTGCCGCCGTCGCTCGATGAGGGGTTTGATCGCGTGGACATAGTTGATTCCTCGGACAAGTCCAAAAGCTGGCCACAGCAGTAGGAAGTGCACTGGTGCGTTAACCGATGAGCGGTTTCCGGGCGGCGACCGATCCCGCCCGTCCATTACCGCTCGCGTCAAGCACTCCCGCAACCGGGTCGTTGCTACGCATCCCGCCGACACGGCGCAGCCCTGCAGGAGGCGGGCGCTGACCACGCGCTGGAGACACTCGAAGAGGATCTGCTGCTCAGATGAGGCAGCTGGTCACCGCAGGCGGAAAAGGTCCTCGCCCGCCTCGGGAACGACGAAGGTGTCCGGGTCCGCGGCCCACGCATCGATGTCGATCGTGGCGGGGTCGAGGTAGTCAAGGTTCACGGCTCGGACCCGTTCCTCGGGGATGCCCGTGGCGAGGGTTACGGTGACGCGGAGGCGTTCGCCGTGGACGTCGTCGTAGGTGCCGGCGCCGCGTAAGTGGGTGGAGTGGGCCAGGTCGCCCCAGTGGAAATCCTTGAACCGGTCCCACTGTGTGACGAAATAGTCGCGACAGTGGTAGCCGATCTCGGCGATGTGTGGATGGGTGGTGCTGATCTCGCGGATGTGTGGGGCATAGATGACGACCTGCCCCTCGTCGGCGACGATCGGCTCGACCTTGTAGAAGCCCTTGGCGCCGGTCCACAAGTCGTCGTACTTGGTCGGGAGGATCGAGAGCACGCGACGCACCGGGGCATCGAGGTAGCGGATGTGGGTCTCGGCCGCGACGTCGGCCGCCGCTGCCCAGGCGGCCTGTGGCTCGCCGAACGTCATGGCATGCAGTTCGACGGATGTCTCGGCCACGTGTGGCACCTTGTTGGGGGTCCGCACCGCTAACTCCTCCGGCTCGGCGAACCGGCTCCCGGAACAGGTGACGACGCACAGCGCGAGGCGCTCGCTGGGAACCAGCGACGCCGCCTCGTTGATGAGCGCCCGGACCGGGGTGATGCCGCGCGTGCCGATGATCTCGGCGCTGCTGATCAGCGCGCCCAGCCAGTGCGAGAGGTCGATCAGCTCCCGGCCGGAGACCCCGGGGAAAAGGTATTTGTCGCCGCCGGAGAAGCCAACGACCTCATGGGGGAAGACGGGACCCACGATCAGCGTGACGTCGTGGTCTACCACGGCTCGATTGATCCGCACGTTCGCCTTCTGGCGCAACATCCCGCGTGACAGCTCGGCGATGCGGTCGGCCGGGATCGTGCCGACATCGGCGAAGGTGGCGGGGTCCCACCACTGGTGGTTGCGCACCATCGTCCCTGGATACCACCCGTCAAGTCCACCCACTGGATAGCCCAGGTGATCCGCGAGCGCCGGTTCGGTCATTGCGGCGTGGGTGCCCAGCGCTACCACGACGGTCAGCCGCGTCACGCGGCCGTGCACCGCCCGATGGACCGCAGCCATCAGCAGCGGCAGCGGGCAGCTGCGGGTGCCATCGGGCACCAGGACGCACAGACTGCGCCCGTCTAGATCGACCGACGCGAGCTGCTCACGGATGAACGCACTGATCTGCTCCTCGGCAAGAGGCTCGGTGAGCCCGCCAAGCTGCGCCACGGCACCCGGTGGCGTCGCGAGGGCCACCGTCTCGGTCATAGTCAGCCTTCAGAATGCGGAGCACGACCCTTCGATCCGAAGACGACATGGCACTCACGCTGCATTTGACCACGGACTGTCGAGCGGTAGAAGATCCAGAACAACGAGAATCAGTACCGCGGCGAATATTCGTCCGGGCCCACCGGAGGCGGCGGCTCTACAACGACCGAGCGACGTCGCCAGTAGAGCACCAGACTCAGCAACAATCCCAGCGCGCCCACAGCGCTGAGGATCCAACCGACCATCTCCAGGTCGACGCCGGACACGCTGACATCGACGGCCAGCGCCAGGATGAGTCCGACGGCGATGAGGAAAATGCTTCCGCCGAATCTCATGAGTGCCTCCAGTGTGTCTGCCGGCGGCGCCGGCGCTCTGACAGCAAACCAAGCAAACCAATCGTTGCAGATCGTCATCTCGTTTATCGGATACAGGTTCTCGGTCGTTACCGCACTGGCGGCCAGCGCTCTGTGCCGCTGTAAGC
>JALZCO010000515.1 GCA_030863015.1 Actinomycetota bacterium | reverse complement strand
TCGACCACAACATCTTCCAGGAGAACCTGGTCGGGGTCGACTACTGCGAGAAGATGGTCGCCGAGACCAACCCCGGCGTGCTGGACCAGGCCAACCGCACTCCAGCGCCGAACGCCGACGCCCACGGGTACAAGTACATCGGCGACATCATGCGCGCGCTCAACCCGCTCGCGGGTGAGTTCTACCGCGAAGCACTGCAGGTCTCCCGCTACACGCGAGAGATGTTCTGCCTCATGGAGGGCCGCCACGTGCACCCCTCCACGCTTTACCCCGGTGGCATCGGCTGCATCGCCACCGTTCAGCTGTTCACCGACTACTACACCCGCCTCATGCGGTACGTGGAGTTCATGAAGCGGGTCGTGCCGCTGCACGAGGACCTCTTCAACTTCTTCTACGAGGCAATGCCTGGCTACGAAGAAGTCGGTCGGCGCCGGGTGCTGCTGGGTTGCTGGGGCGCCCTCAACGACCCGGAGCACTGCGACTTCAGTTACGCGAACATGACCAACTGGGGCCGCAAGATGTACGTCACCCCCGGTGTGGTGGTGGACGGCAAGCTGGTCACCAACGACCTGGTGAAGATCAACCTGGGCTTGCGGATCCTGCTCGGCTCCTCGTACTACGAGGACTGGGCGGGCAAGGAAGTCTTCGTCGACAAGGACCCGCTGGGCAACCCGGTCGACGTGCGGCACCCATGGAACCAGCACACCATCCCGAAGCCGGCCAAGCGCGACTTCAACGGCGCATACAGCTGGACCATGTCGCCGCGGTGGTTCGATGGTCAGGACCACCTCGCCCTGGACACCGGCGGTGGACCCATCGCCCGGCTGTGGGCGACCGCACTGGCCGGCCTGGTGGACACCGGCACCGTCAAGGCCACCGGCCACAGCGTGGTGATCAACCTCCCGCAGACGATGTCCAAGCCGGAGGCCACGTTCGAGTGGAAGATCCCCTATGACAAGGCCGGCAAGCCGCTGTCCAACGCGATCGAGCGCAACCGGGCACGGACCTTCTTCCAGGCCTACGCTGCGGGTATTGCGCTGCACCAGATAGAGAAGGCCCTGGCCGAGGTGCGTGCCGGCCGCACCAAGACCTGGGAGCCGTTCAAGGTGCCCAAGGAAGCGATCAGCTGTGGATGGACCGAGGCGGTCCGTGGCGTGCTGTCGCACCACATGGTGATTCAGGACGGGAAGATCGCCAACTACCACCCGTACCCACCCACCCCGTGGAACGGCAGCGTCCGCGATGTCTACGGAACTCCGGGCCCCTACGAAGACGCCGTGCAGAACACGCCGATCTTCGAGGAGAACCCCCCGGAGAACTTCAAGGGCATCGACATCATGCGGGCGGTGCGCAGCTTCGACCCGTGCCTGCCCTGTGGTGTGCACATGTATCTCGGAAAGGGCAAGGAGTTGCAGCGACTGCACACACCACACGCCTTCACCACGAGTGGCGGCTGAGTCGTGCCCGCTAGTAACACATCGGATATGCAGGCGGTCGGGGAACGGGTCGAGGCGCTGCTCGCGGAGTTCGCCTCAACCTCGGACCCCGCGACCGCCGCGCGAGCCGAGGAGCTGGTCGGTCTGCTCGTCGAGTTCTACGGTGCGGGCCTGGCCCGCATCGTAGAGCTGCTCGACGAGCAGGCCGTCACTCCGCTGCTCAGTGACAAGACGGTGGCGGGTCTGCTGGTGCTGCACGACCTGCACCCGCAGAGCACCGAGGAACGCGTCCTCGCGGCGCTGGAGCGGGTCCGGCCTTATCTGGGCTCCCATGCCGGTGATGTCGAATACCTCGGGCTGGATGACGACGGCACCGTGCGGTTGAAGTTGGCGGGCAGCTGTGACGGCTGCCCGTCCTCCGTGCTCACGGTGAAGATGGCCATCGAGAAGGGAATCGAGGACGTCGCTCCGGAGGTCACCAAGGTTGAGGTGGAAGGGATGGTGCCTGAGCCGGCTTCACCGCTCACTGCGGGAGCGGTGCCAGAGGGCACCACGCTGCTCCCGCTGCAGCAGGTGAGCCGGCAACCGGAACCACCGGCAACGACCTGGGTACAGGTCGACGGGATCGAAGACCTCGGTCAGGGCAAGGTGGTTCCGATGCTGATCGGCGACACCGCGGCGGTGGTCTGCAACGTGGCAGGCAGCCTGTATGCCTACGCCGACCGCTGCCCGGTGTGCGGTTCCGCGGTGAGCGGTGCGGAGCTGGAGGGGGCCTTGTTGGCCTGCCCCGGCTGCGCGCAGCGTTACAACGTGGTCCGGGCTGGTCGTGGCTGGAGCGGGAACGACCAGGCGGCCCCGGCAACGCGCGGCAGAGTGCACCTCGACCCGCTGCCGTTGCTGACCGAGAATGGCGAGGTCCGGATCGCGGTTCCCGCTCAGGCGGTGTCATGACGGGGGGGCTGCGGCGCTTCGTGCCGGGCGCCGCTCCCCCACCGCCCCCGCCGTCCCCGGAGGAACAGGTCGAGCGTTGCGAGATGTGCGCCGAGCCGATCGGCGAGCGGCATGGGCACGTGGTCGACATCGAGGGCCGCGGTTTGATGTGCACCTGCCGTCCCTGCGCGTTGCTGTTCACCGCCGAGGGCGCCGGGAGGGGGCGGTATCGGGCAGTTCCCGAACGTTACCGGTACGCCCCTGACGTGCCGCTCGCTGCTGCGACGTGGGATTCGATCGGGATTCCGGTGGCGATGGCTTTCTTTTTCACCAACAGCGCGGAAGGGCGCACCGTCGCCTTCTACCCAAGCCCGGCAGGGGCGACCGAATCGCTGTTGTCCTTGGAGGCCTGGACGGACTTGCTCGCCGCGATTCCGGCACTGGCCGACCTACAACCCGATGTTGAGGCGTTATTGGTGCACAAGTCAGACAGCGGATTTGAGTGCTTCGCGGTCCCGATTGATGCCTGCTATCAGCTGGTCGGTCTGGTCCGCATGCACTGGCAGGGCTTCGATGGCGGGGAGGAAGCCTGGGCGGCGATCCACCAGTTCTTCGCAGATCTTCGGGAGCGCAGCGAGCGGGTGGCGGCCAATGGCTGAACTGTCCTTCACGTGCCTTGATGTGCAGTACGAGCACTACGCCATGGCGCCGACGCTGCTGTTTCGGCTACGGATCGACGCGCCCGGGCAGCGGGTGCGAGCCATCGCGCTGCGTTGCCAGATCAGGATCGAACCCGCCCGCCGCGGGTACGACGACCACGAGGGCCAGCGGCTGGCTGAGCTGTTCGGCGAGCGCGGACGCTGGGGTGACACGCTCAAGCCATTCCAGTTCGCCAACACCTCGACTGTCGTCGCCAGCTTCACCGACAGCATCGAGGTTGATGTGGTCGTGCCCTGCAGCTATGACATGGAGGTCATTGCAGGTAAATACTTCCACGCTCTGGAAGAGGGAGAGATCCCGTTCATCTTGCTGTTTAGCGGAACCATATTCGGTGACGGCGAGAATGGGATGTGGATTGAGCAGATCCCATGGCACGCCGAGACCCAATACCGGATGCCGGTAGCGATATGGCGCGAGATGATGGACATTCACTTCCCCGGCAGTGGGTGGCTGCGGCTGCGCCGTGACACGATCGACGCGCTCGCCGAGTTCCGGACCACCCACGCCTTGCCCACGTGGGACGGTGCCGTGATGGCCGTGCTGGACGCGGCCCGGGAACGTGCATCGGAAGGGGGATCATGACAGCCCCGATGGACATCGCCCGGGAGATCGCCAACGCCGTCCTTTATGAGGGTTACCTGCTGTATCCCTACCGTGCGTCATCACGCAAGAACCAGGTGCGCTGGCAGTGGGGAGTGCTGGTGCCCCCAGCCTATGCCGCTGCCGGACACGGTGAGCACGCCACCTCGCACAGCGACCTTCTGCTGGAGCCCGGCACTGATCCGGTACTGCACCTCCGGCTACGGTTCCTGCAGTTGCAGCATCGCAGCGGCGGGGACGGACCGGTGCCCGAGTTCGACGAAGCGGTGGAACACGAAATCGACTCGGTGCTGGCGGTCTCCGAGCTCCTGGATACCGAGCAGGTGGTTGCGGTAACCGTCCCCGGTGGTACCGAGACCACGGACGGCGTTACCCGGCAACGCTGGCCGCTGGAGGGCGAGGTTCGGCTGTCCGCGCGGCGGCTGGAGGGTCCGTATGGCCTGCTACAGCTCGCCGTCGAGGTCGTCAACACCGCGCAGTGGGTTGATCCGGAGGCCGGTCGGCACCTGGCGCTGCGGCACTCGTTGATCGCAGCACACACCGTGCTGGCGGTCACCGACGGGGAGTTCATCTCCTTGATCGATCCACCCCAGTGGGCGAAACCCGCGGTTGAAGCCTGCCGCAATGAACGCACCTGGCCGGTAATGATAGGTGAAGCAGGGCGCCGCGACGTGGTCCTGATCTCGCCGATCATCCTCTACGACTATCCGACGATTGCGCCGGAGAGTCCGGGCGACCTCTTCGACGGCACCGAGATCGACGAGATTCTTACCCTACGCACGATGACGCTCACCGATGAGGAGAAAGCTGAGGCGCGGGCTACTGACGATCGGGTGCGAAAGCTGATGGATCGAGTCGACTCGATGCCTCCGGAGATGCTCGACAAGCTGCACGGCGCCATTCGCTATCTCGGTGAGACCCCGGGCACTCGAAAGGAGCCGGACTCGATCGAGACGATTACCACCCCGGGCACACCGTGGTGGGATCCGGCCGCGGACGCCTCAGTGGACCCGGACACCGATAGCGTGGTCATTGCCGGAGTGCCGATAGCCAAGGGCAGCCGGGTGGTGCTCAACCCGGGATTTCGCCGGACCGACGCGCAGGACATGTTCCTTGCTGGGCGTACCGCCACTGTCGCGGCGGTGTTGCTCGACGTCGATGGCAACACTCACGTCGCAGTCACCATCGACGATGATCCGGGCGCCGAGATCTCGGCCCTGCACGGCCGTTACCGGTACTTCGCCCCTGAAGAACTCGCGCCGATGGCAGCGGAGCAAGAGTTCCAGTCAGGACCACAGTCATGACCACGATGGTGGCCGGAATCGGCAACATCTTTCTCGGCGACGACGCGTTCGGCGTGGAGCTGGCTCGCCGGCTCACCACCGAGACGCTGCCCGAGGGCGTGAAGGTTGCTGATTACGGGATCCGTGGGATGCACCTGGCCTACGACCTCCTGGATATGGCCCCAGACACCACGATCCTGCTCGACGCCGTCTCTCGCGGCGGGGAGCCGGGAACCATCTATGTGCTCGAGATTGGGCACGGTGACGTGCCAGGCATCGAGCCGTCAGCTGTCGACGCGCATGGGATGACTCCCGACGCGGTACTCGCACTGCTGGAAAACCTCGGCGGCAGGGCGGGGCGGGTTCTACTGGTCGGCTGTGAGCCGGTCAGCACCGAGGAAGGTATCGGGCTGTCCACGACCGTCACCGCAGCCGTCGACAGGGCGGTGGGAGTGGTTTTGGATCTGCTCACTGACAAGGAAGGAAGTGCAAGCGATGTTCGCTCTGGTGCGCCGGCTGCTATTCTGGGGATCAGTGATCGGCCTGGCTAGTGTAGCGGTACAGGTCTCCAAAGATGTGGCTCGCTATAAGCAAATCAGCGATATGTGATTCAATCCCACCACGGAGGTAATTGCCCATGTGCCTCGGCATCCCGGGCGAAGTGATCGAGATCCTGCCTGACCAGCCCGACCTGGCCCAGGTCGCCGTCAGCGGGGTCAAGCGCGCGATCAATATCGGCCTGCTGACTGATGACCCGCCTGCTCCAGGCGACTGGGTTCTGATTCACGTCGGTTTCGCGCTCTCTAAGATCGACGAGCAGGAGGCCAAGGCAGCGATGGACTTCCTGGTAGGCATCGGAGAGGCCTACGACGAAGAGATCGCCGCCCTGCTCGAATCGCGGATTGACGAAAGGCAGTGAACGGTATGCGGTTCGTCGATGAGTACCGGGATGCCGAGAAAGCCCGTGCGCTTGCCGCGAAGATCGCGGCCCTGTGCGAGCCCGGGCGGCACTACAAGTTCATGGAGGTGTGCGGCGGGCACACGCACACCATCTACAAGCACGGGCTGGAGGATTACCTTCCGGAGTCGGTCAGCCTGGTACACGGGCCTGGCTGCCCGGTGTGTGTGATCCCGATGGGTCGGGTGGACGACGCGATCGCCCTGGCCGAGCAGCCAGACGTGATCATGACGTCCTTCGGCGACATGATGCGGGTGCCTGGCGGGCGCGGGTCGTTCTTCGACTCCTCGGCCGCCGGCACCGACATTCGGATGGTCTACTCGCCGCTGGATGCGCTGCGCATCGCGAAGGCCAACCCCGAGCGTCCGGTCATCTTCTACGCGATCGG
>JALZCO010000512.1 GCA_030863015.1 Actinomycetota bacterium | reverse complement strand
ACCTACCGGGCACACCCACGACTTGATCGCGATGGCCGGCAGCCGCTGCTGCACCGCCTCGTGACACCCCGTAGGCCCGCCGGTGAATTTCCGGTAACCCGCCTGGACGGGGACCCTTGCCCATCATCACCGCACCCTTTATCGTGACCTGAGTTACAGGTACGACCAGCAGTTTTCAGACATGGTCGCCCAGAGTCGGGGAGGTGTACGGCGTGTCCGGGCCACTAGCCGGAACCGCCACCGCCGCGGAATTGTTCGAGCGGCGGGTACTACCCCTATATCAACTCGCTGATGATGCCGCCGCGATCGCCGCTGCCTGTCACGCCATGGCTGTTCGCTTCCACCGTGGCGGCACCCTGGTGGTCTTCGGCAACGGGGCCGCCAGTACCGACGCGCAGCACGTCGCCGTCGAGTTCGTGCATCCCGTCATCATGGGCAAGCGTGCATTGCCGGCAATCTCACTGACGGCGGACGTCGCGACGGTGACTGGCATTGCCGGTCTGGAAGGCTTCGACGAGATCTTCTCCCACCAGTTGCGCCAGCTGGCCAGCGCGGAGGACATCGCGCTGGGGATCTCTCCTGATGGCAACTGCGGCAACGTCGTGCGGGGGCTGTCCGCCGCCCGGGAAATGGGCATGCTGTCGATCGCGCTCACCGGCGGCGACGGCGGCCGGATCGCCTCGCTGCAGGCGGCCGACCACATCGTGGTAGCGAAGTCCACCGATCCTCAGGTGATCAAGGAAGTGCATGTGACGAGCTACCACGTGCTGTGGGAGCTGGTGCACGTGTTCTTCCAGCATCCGAGCCTGCTGGAACTGGGGGCGGTCGCATGAACATCCCGGAATGTCATGGCGATGTCTGCATCACCTGTTCGGATGAGGCCGTCGCCGTCCGCATCGTCGAGTTGCTGGCCGACGACCTGGCTGTGGTAGACACCGGATCCGGTACGGAGGAAGTGAGTGTTGCGTTCGTGACAGCGGGGATTGGAGACGAGATCCTCGTTCACGCCAAGGAAGCCATTGCGGTCCTCGGGCGGCCACAAGAAGTTGCCGAAGGAGTACCGGAATGAGCCCCGGCGCTCACGGCAACGGCCACACCGGACCAGTGTCCCAGTCAGGAACTCCTTCAAGGAGCACTCCCTCTGGGGTCGACTCGCGGTCCGGGGATCTTGCGTCCCTGTACCCGTTCCTGTACTCGCAGCCTGACCACCCCGGCGCGGACAACCCCGAGACTGCCGACCTCGAGGCGGTCCTGACCGAAGTGCGCCGTTCCACGGTGGACAAGGTGCACCAGATCGTGGCGCTACGGCGCGAAGTCCTCAGCCGCGATAGCCAGCGGCTGGCGGCGTGCGCCTCGGCAATGGCAGCATCGTTCGCCACCGGCGGGCGACTGTTCGCCATCGGCAACGGGGGAAGCTGCACTGACGCAGCGGACCTCGCGAGCCTGTTTCTGTACCCGGGTCCGGGACGGCGGGCATTGCCCGCCTTCGCGCTGGCCGGGGACATCGCGGTGCTGACGGCACTGTCGAACGACGTCTCATTCGATGTCGTCTTCGCCCGTCAGATCGCTGCATTTGGGCGGCGCGGTGACGTCGTCGTCGGGCTGTCCACGTCGGGCAACTCCGCCAATCTGGTACGCGCCTTCGACGAGGCGAGCAGGCGTGGCCTGCTCACCGTCGGTCTGGCGGGTTACGACGGCGGGGCGATGGCGGAACTGGGCAGCATCGACCATCTGTTCGTGGTTCCCTCTGATTCCGTGCATCGGATTCAGGAGGCCCAAACCACGATTTACCACACGCTGTGGGAGCTCACGCTTGACGAGCTGTCCAGCAGAGGGCGACATCCGGAACGAGAGAGCGGCCGGAGGTCGCTCGTGGAGTAGGGGATCATGACTAGACCAACTGCACAAGCCACTCCCACCAAAGAAGCAGAAGCCCCGATCCACGTTCTGTGGATCAACTGCGGGTTATCTTGTGATGGGGACTCGGTGTCGCTGACCGCGGCGACCCAGCCCAGCATCGAGGAGATCGCCCTGGGCGCGCTTCCAGGCCTACCCAAGATCGCGGTGCACTGGCCGCTGATCGACTTCGAGTGCGGTCCCGAACAGGGTGCTGACAACTTCATCGAATGGTTCTGGAAGGCCGACCGGGGCGAGCTGGAGCCGTTCGTGCTCGTCATTGAGGGCTCTATCCCCAATGAGGAAATCAACGGGGAGGGTTACTTCACTGGTTTCGGGAGACACCCCGACACCAACCAGCCGGTCACAGTCAACGAGTGGCTGGATCGGCTGGCGCCCAAGGCGACGATCATCGTCGCGACCGGCACGTGTGCCACCTACGGTGGTATCCACGCC
>JALZCO010000495.1 GCA_030863015.1 Actinomycetota bacterium | reverse complement strand
CCGTCGGCAGCCCGTCCACGTTGGGTTTGCCTGGCTGGAAGGTCGGTGGCACCGGCCAGAAAACGCAGGCGTCGCGGGCCGAAGACGGAGGGCTTCCGTCGTCGAGGAAGGGCGCCGCTTCCCGGTAGCGCCGATCGGCCTCCCGGACCACCGCCGGATCGCTGACCGGCGGGTCGTCGAGGCAGCGGATTGCCTTGAAAGCGTCCAGACTGCCGGAGTAGCCCTCCGTGTCGCGCTGATAATAAATGTCGGCCAGAGCGAGCAGGGTGGAGCCGTCGCCGACGGACAGCTCGGTGAGACCCCGATTGAGAACCGGCCAGAATTGGTCGCTGTACAGCGCCTGGATCGTCCCGATGGTGGCGTCGTTATACGACAGCTTGCGATTACCTAGTGGTAGCGGCGCAGCGATCAGCGGCCGCAGCAACTCCTGAAACTTTTGATTGGCCTGATTCTTCGGAGTGCTGCCCAGCCAGCACTGCGGCTGGTCGAGACACCAGCCGACGAACGAGTCGAAAGACTTCTGGAAGCCCGCGCCCTGGTTCACCAGGCTCTCCACCAGGTTCTCGTCCGGATCCAGCGCACCGTCGAGCACCATCGCCCGCACATTGCCTGGGAACTGCTCTGCGTAAGCGGTCCCGATCCGGGTGCCGTAGGAGTAACCGAGGTAATTCAGCTTCTGGTCACCCAGCACCGAGCGCATCACGTCCATGTCCCGAGCAACGTCCCTGGTCCCGGCGGTGGCGAGGACCTGGTTACCCAACCGCTGCGCGCACAGCGCAGCGTAATCCTGGTTCTCTCTTTCGGTCTGGGCGATCCCAGCCGGCGAGGTGTCCAGGTCGAGGTCGAGCCGCTCGGCATCCTGCTCCTGCGTGGTCCGGCAGACGATCTTGGGCTCGCTGGCGCCGATTCCTCGAGGATCGAATCCGACCAGATCGAGCCGGCGGCCCAGATCCGTGCCGTCCACCGCACTGGCCAGCGAGGCGACCGCGGCCATTCCCGAAGCGCCCGGCCCCCCCGGGTTCACCAGCAGGGAACCCAACCGCTCTTGCTGGCTGCCGGCGGGACGGCGCAGTAACCCGAGTCGGGCGGTGGCCCCTTGCGGGTTGGCGTAGTCCAGCGGCACCTCCACCCGGGCGCATTGCAGCCCGGGATCTGCGAAGGACTCCTCAGTGCGGTCGGTGGTGGCAAACTCCAGGCAGTCGCCCCAGGTCACGTTCTGGCCATAGAACCGCTCCAACCCTGGGGGCACCCGGCCGGCCGGCCCCGCCTCGGACAGGACGCCCGGATTGAATCCGGCGTCGGCGGACTGGCGATCGCCGACGGCCTCGACGGCGCACCCACCGATCGCCAGCATGGTCACCAGGACAGCGGTCAGGCGCAATGGGCGCGACACGCAGGGCATTCGGCGAATCCTACTGAGCCCCGAACAGCTGTGAGGGTGGGGTTGCGTGTGACCGTGCAGGATGATGAGGGTCATGCCGCAGCTACGTCTGGCCTTGGCTCAGCTGGACCCCTGCTTGGGTGATCTGCCGGGCAACGCCATGATGATCACTGCGATGTGCCAGCAGGCCAGTGCCGCCGGTGTGCACCTCGTGGTGTTCGGCGAGATGGCGCTGACCGGCTACCCGGTGGAAGACCTGGCGATGCGCGAGTCTTTCGCCACCGCGTCGGTGCGTGCTGTGCACAGTTTGGCCACGCTGCTCGCTGATGACGGTTGCGGCGAGTTGGCCGCCGTCGTGGGATATCTGGACCGCGACAGCCAAGGTCCCCGCAACGCGGTCGCGGTCTTGTACCGCGGCCAGGTGGTGGCCCACCAGTTCAAGCACCACCTGCCCAACTACGGGGTGTTCGACGAACGCCGCTACTTCATCCCCGGCACCGCCTTGACCGTGTTCCGGTTGCACGGCCTGGAGATCGGGATGGTGATCTGCGAGGACATCTGGCAGGTAGGCGGTCCGATCACCGCACTGGCGCAGGCCCGGGTCGACCTGGTGGTAGCCCCCAACGCCTCTCCCTACGAGCGGGAAAAGGACGACACCCGTCTGGCGCTAGTAACCCGGCGCGCCA
>JALZCO010000462.1 GCA_030863015.1 Actinomycetota bacterium | reverse complement strand
CATCCACCCAGCCTGCCCAAGCCTGCCTCCATCGACGCAACAGTGCCGGTACTTTCGGTGAGGGAAACGCTGGTCCGACGGCAACCGGTGTCGGTGGCCGGAGCCGGGCGGTGCTGGTCATGACCGGGAAAGGCTGTGGGATTGGTTTGTGCTGCTCCTCTGACGCTCCCCGACCCGGTTATCATCGCGGTCCCGCGCGATCACCGGGGGAGCCATTGGGGTCGGCGCTGATGCTGGTTGGCAACTCGACGAGCCACTCGTACTTGGTCCCCGGCCGAGCGGTGATGGGGCGGAGGGGCGCGCCGTGAGCTCGGTCAGTGCCCAACGGCCGCAGCCTTTGGTCAGGCCGCCGGCCCTGCGTACCGGCCAGGAGGCCAGCGCGAGCCGGCTGGAGCTGTTCTTTGACCTCGCCTATGTGCTGGTGGTGCTCGAGCTCGCGAGCACGTTCGTCAGCGACCTCACTTGGCGCGGTCTTGGCACGTTCGTCGGCCTGTTCATCGCGATCTGGTTCTCGTGGGTGGGCTTCACCCTCTACGCCAACCGCTTCGACACCGACGATGTCATCTTCCGGATCGCCAAGCTCGCCGCCACGCTCTCCATCGCCGGCTGCGCGGCCAGCGCCTCGGCCGCCACCTCGGAGTTCTCCACCCCGTTCGCGCTCAGCTTCCTGGCCGGCCGGATCATCCTGCTGCTGCTCCACGCGCGAGCGTGGCGCCACGTCACCGAGGCCCGCCCGACCATCGCTGTCTACCTTTCAAGCACCGCAGTGAGCACCGCGCTATGGGCGGTGTCGCTCGCGGTCGACGGCGCCCCCCGCTACCTGCTGTGGGCTGCGGCCGTCGCGGTCGACGCCGCCGGCCCCGTCGTCGCCACCTGGCAGGAAGACCGCGCGCCGCTGCACATGGAGCACCTCCCGGAACGGTTCGGGCTGTTCGTCATCCTGGTGCTCGGCGAGGCCGTCGGCGGCGCGGCCATAGGCGTACACGACGCGAAGTGGGCGGGCGCCTCGGTGGCCGTCGGCATCGCCGGCTTCGTCATCGCCGGGGCACTGTGGTGGAACTACTTCGACATCACCGCCAGCCACAGCGCGGACGAACTCCAGGACCGCGCCGAGGATCATGGCAACGACGACGGTGCCACTGTCGACGAGCGCCACGACCTGTTCGTCTACGGCCACCTGCCCCTCACCGCGGGGATCGTCATCGCTGGTGTCGGTATCGAGGACCTGGTCCTGCATCCAGCGGCCGCGCTGCCCTCCGCCGGCGGTTGGACGCTGGCTGGCGGCATGGCCCTCTACCTGATCGGTGCCGCCGTCATCCTCGGCGGCACCCGCCGCGCCTGGCGGGCGGCCTGGCCGTGGCCCACCGCTGCCATCCCGGTCGTCCTGGGCGCCGCCCTCGTCCCCCACCACACCGCACTGCTGCTCGTCGGGGGCCTGGGGCTCGCGTCTGTCGCACTCGCCATACTCGGAACGGCCCGCGGCAAAGCTCGCTGAAGCCCTCGTCGATCAGACGCCAGTGGAAACCGGACGGGACTTCCTGCCAGGCGATGCGAACACGCCCACGGGCGGCACGTTGAGGGGGTGTTGTGCCAGGACGGGGCGGCACCGACCACCTGAAGGTTGAGCCATTGACTGGCGAGCGGCTTCTACCCACCGCGCTCCAGCGACTTCTCGTACAGGCTCAGGACGGTGCCCGCTGGCGACCACAGACCACAGGGCCACGGCGCTGGGAACCGCACGTCTCGGACATGCTCGCACCCGAACCGCTCGTAGTACGCCCGCAGGCTTGGATTGCCGGCCACGCAGTCGAGTCGGAGCAGCTCTCGGCGCCTTGCCCGGACCGCATGCTCGGTCCGATCCAGCAGCAACGGCGCCCTGGATGGGGACGAGACGGTCGCTACGCTCACCGATGCAGCCACCGCTCGGTCTCAGCTCACCGGAGTGCGAACGCACGGTGGACCAGCCGGATGGGCGCAGGGATGGAGCGCCCGAGAGTACTCACTAGCGGTCACCTTAACCTGCTCGTAGGCGCCGAGAGCACGATCGACTGCGTCTACAAACTGCTGCGTTGAGTAGACGGCGAGTGCTTCTTGTGCCTGTGCAAGGGCGATTGTGCGTCCGGACGAGTCGTAAGGAGCCAACTGCTGTACTCCAAAAGACAAGGCCCACTGTTTGGCGTGGGCATATCCCGACTGGACTCGATAGAGCCACTGCCCTTTCGCCGGAGCTTGGGTAGGGACGTACAAGTCGAACAACTCGACGGTGCCCGGCACGACGGCTTTGAGCACCGGGTCGCCCCTGCTATTGAGCTGAGTCAGCCCGAGCTGAGTAACCGTGGCCATCAAGTCGGCCAGCCTCTCGCAGCCAGCTTGCCTGGGGGAGGGTCGTGAATCCCGCCGATTCCTCGAACTTTCGTCGCTCCTGGTAGTCGGCGGCCTGCACTGCGATACCCCGGCTGCGGCGAGTGACGGCATCTATCCCGGACTCGACAAGCTAGTACGCGACGAGGGCCGACTCGTGCGCTGTCCGAACCAGTGACATATGAGCGTATATCGGCATCGCTCCAGCCCCGAGCAAAGTTCTCCAGGCGCCACGGTGATCAAGCGAAGCACGGATCGCTGTCACAGCGAGGTCGTGAGCGTACCGATTCCAGCTAGATGTCTGACATCCGGGGTTGTCTCGAGGAGACCCGCGCCACTGCCGAGATCCCGGCGGGCGCGGGTGCGGGGCATCTCCAGATCGCCGTAATAGGCAGTCAAACTGTCGGTCCGATGCGCGGGCCGGGAAGTAGTCGACACCGGATCGCCTCATCCACGCGTCGAAGGCGTCAATGTGGCGAAATCAGACGTCAAGAAGCGGTGCGTCTTGGTCG
>JALZCO010000446.1 GCA_030863015.1 Actinomycetota bacterium | reverse complement strand
GTGCCCGCCCACATGGCACGCTGCTGCTCGGCCTCGGTGGGCAGCAGCGCGACGGCCACGGTGTCGCCCTCGTCGACCAGCGCCGGGTAGGCGGTGACCAGGTGGCCGCCCTGCTCTTGTTGGTGGGTCTGTGGCAGCGTCCCGATATTCCAGCTGCGCAGGCCGCGCCGTTGCAGACCGGTTCCCGCGTCGGCCAGCGCGGCCCGTAGCTGCGGCTGCACCTCGCGGCTCAGCGCTGTGAGGTCCCGCCCTTGGGCCACGGTGCGGTCGCCATCGTGCACCCGAAATGTGATCTTCAAGTGGTTCGGCACCCGGTCGAGCCGCCAGTCCTCGCGCCGCACCGCCAGACCCGCGTGGTGCAGCTCGCGTTCCAGGGCGTCCAGCAGCGGTTCCCGGTAGGGGGTCATCCGAGCCAGCAGGGCTTTCGCGTGGTCGGGCACCGGCACCAGCGCGCGACGCAGCGGCTTGGGCAACGACTTGAGCAGGGCGACGACCAATTCATTTCGCAAGCCGGGAACTTGCCAGCTGAAGGGCGCCGGATCGACCTGGTTGAGTACCGGCAGTGGCACATGCACGGTCACACCGTCGACGTCGGTGCCGGGCTCGAACTGGTAGGACAACTCCAGCCGCAACCTGCCGTGCGGCCAGTGATCAGGGTAATCCTGCTCCCCAACGCTCTCACCGACGATCAGCATCGCGGAGTCGAAGTCCAGCAGCCCAGGATGGGTCTTGCGGACCTTGCGCCACCAGTTGTCGAAATGCCTGGCCGAGACGATCTCGGGTGGGATGCGTAGGTCGTAGAAGTCGAACAGGGTCTGCTCGTCGACGCCGATGTCGTGCCGGCGGGCCCGCCGTTCGAGTTCTTCGACGTCGTCGAGCATGGCCCGGTTGGCGTGGAAGAAGGCGTGCCGAGTTTCCCAGTCACCCTCCACCAGAGCGTGCCGAATGAACAGCTCGCGACACAGCTGCGGGTCGACGGTGGAGTAGGCGACCTTGCGTGACGCGACGATCGGGATGCCATAGAGCGTGGCTCTCTCGTAGGCCATCACCGCTGCGCGTTTACGTTCCCAGTGCGGTTCGCTGTAGCTGCGCTTGACCAGGTGCTCAGCCAGGGGTTCCACCCACTGCGGCTCGATCCGCGCGGCGATCCGGCCCCACAGCCGGGACGTCTCCACCAGCTCGGCTGCCATCACCCAGCGCGGCGGCTTACGGAACAGCGCCGAGCCGGGGTGCACGGCGAACCGGGCACCCCGGGCACCTAGGTAATCGCGGGTCTCAGGATCGAGAAGTCCGATGTGCGAGAGCAGCCCGGCCAGTAGCGCGACGTGCACTTGCTGTGGTTGCGCAGGTGTGGTGTTCGCCGTCATTTTCAGGTCACGGGTGAGCCGGCGCAGCTGCCCGTGCAGATCCTGCCACTCCCGCACCCGCAGGTAATGCAGGAACTCCTTTTTGCACAGCTTGCGGAACTGGGTGGAGGACACTTGTTGCTGCTGCTCGTCAAGGTGACGCCAGAGGTTGAGGTAGGCCAGGAAATCAGAATCCTTGTCCGCGAACCGGGCATGCTGGGCGTCGGCCGCCGCCTCGGCGTCGGTGGGGCGCTCCCGGGGATCCTGTATGGACAGTGCCGCGACGATCATCAGCACCTCGCGCAGGCAACCGTTGTCGTTGGCCGCCAGCACCATCCGGGCCAGCCGGGGGTCCAGCGGTAGCTGTGCGAGGGTGCGTCCGATCCGGGTGAGCCGCATGGTCGGGGGCTCTTCAAGGCCACCCAACTCGCGCAGCAGCGCCACGCCGTCGGAGATCTGCCGGCGGTCCGGTGGATCGATGAACCCGAACGCGGCCACGTCGCCCAGATCCAACGCGGCCATCTGCAGGATCACCGACGCGAGGTGGGTGCGGAGGATCTCCGGATCGGTGAACTCCGGCCGCGACTGGAAATCCTCCGCCGAGTACAGCCGGATACAGATGCCATCACTGGTACGGCCGCATCGACCGGCACGCTGGGTGGCCGATGCTTGGGATACCGGTTCGATGGGTAGCCGCTGCACCTTGAGCCGGCGGCTGTAGCGGGAGATCCGGGCTGTGCCGGGGTCGATCACGTACCGGATCCCCGGCACAGTCAGCGACGTCTCCGCAACATTGGTCGCCAGCACAATCCGGCGTGTCCGGCCCTCCCCCGCGCGTGTCCGCTTCCCTTGCACGGTGTGTCGACTCGCGGTGCCCGGCGGCTCGAAGACCCGGTGCTGCTCGGCCGCTGACAGCCGCGCATACAGCGCCAGGATCTCGGTATCCGGTAGCTCCAAGGCGTGCAAGGCATCGCGGGTGTCGCGGATCTCTCGCTCACCGGACAGGAAGACCAGCATGTCACCGGGACCCTCGGCGCGCAGTTCGGCCACCGCGTCGCAGATCGCCTGGGTCTGGTCGCGGTCATCGGTGCTGTCCAACCCGTAGGGGCGATAGCGAACCTCCACCGGGTAACTGCGGCCAGAGACCTCGATCACCGGGGCGCCGCCGAAGTGCCGGGAGAATCGGTCGGGGTCGATGGTCGCCGAGGTGATGATCACTTTGAGGTCGGGGCGGCGGGGTAGTAGCTGCTTGAGGTAGCCCAGCACGAAATCGATGTTCAGCGAGCGTTCGTGTGCCTCATCGATGATCAACGTGTCGTACTGCCGCAGCAAGCGATCGGACTGGATTTCGGCTAGCAAGATGCCGTCGGTCATCAGCTTGACCAGGGTGTCATCGGATGCGCGATCGGTGAACCGCACCTTCCAGCCGACCGCCCCTCCGACCGGGACGCCCAGCTCGTCGGCGATGCGCTCGGCCACCGTGCGCGCGGCTAGCCGGCGAGGCTGGGTGTGCCCGATCGTGCCCCGAATCCCACGCCCCAGCTCCAGGCAGATTTTCGGAATCTGCGTGGTCTTCCCGGACCCGGTCTCTCCAGCCACGATCACCACCTGGTGATCCCGGATCGCCGCGGCGATCTCGTCCTTGCGCTGGCTCACCGGCAGTACCGACGGATAGCGGATCTGCGGCATGGCGGCACGACGTCGGGCGACCCGGTCAGACGACGATTTGCGCACGAGCGGCGATTCTCCCATTTCAGCGACGGTGTTGCGCAATGTCTATCGTCGTTGCGCACCCTAGAGCACTAATTACGGGGCGGTCATAAGTCGATACAGTGCTTGGTGTGCAGCTGGCCTACGACAAGTGCGGCGCGGGGCCGCCGTTGGTGTTGCTGCATGGCGCCGGGCACCGGCGGCAGGGGTGGCTTCCCGTCATCGACCAGTTGGCCAAGCACCGTGAAGTGATCTCCCTCGACTTTCCCGGATTCGGTGAGTCGCCGCCGCTCCCGGACCACCTGCGCTACGAGCTGGACACTGCGGTGACTGTGCTGAGCAAGTTTTTCGCGAGCCTGGGCTTGGAACGGCCGCACGTGGCCGGGAATTCGATGGGTGGCCTGGTGTCCCTCGTGCTGGCGCAACAAGGGATGGTGCGCAGCGCGACAGCGCTATCTCCGGCGGGACTGTGGACCCCGATGGGACGGCGGGTTTCGCTGACCATGGTGCGGTCGGTGCACCGCACCGCGCGGTACATGCCGCCCAAGCTCGCAACCCGGCTCGCCCAGACCCCGGCCGGACGCATGCTCATGTGCGGTATCTTGTTCGGCCGTCCGGGCCTGCTGGAACCGCACGTATTGCTCGAGGACATGCAGGCGATGACCAATGCGGTGGGTTTCACCCCCAGCCTGGCAGCCGGCGACAAGATTATTTTCTCGGGCCGGATACCCGACGTGCCGGTGACCATCGCCTGGGGTGGCCGGGACTTTCTGTTCCGGCGGCCCCCCGCCGAATCAGTGATCCGGCTGATCCCCCACGCCCGCCTACTGCGCCTACCCGGCTGCGGGCACGTGCCGATGAATGACAATCCCGATCTAGTGGCCCACGTCCTACTCACCGGCAGCAAGGACGAGGCCTAGCCCACTCCCGCCCGATCCGCGACCTGCGAGGATGGGGATCATCGGGTGTCGAGCACGAGGTAGCCCTCCGCCAGCCGGCCTTCCGCCAGCCCAGCGGCCCGGGCCTGCATACAACCCCAGGCGCGCATCCGCTCCTCCAGGCCAGTCATATGCGCGGTTTGGCTGACGTGCGCGCGCAATGCGGCGATCTTGCGGTCAAAGGTGTCGGTGATGTCGACGTAATAGTCGGCCCGATCGTTCGGGCTGGTCACCCACACTTCGGGGACGGTGTGTGCTTCCAGCCCCTCGTCGGCGAGCAGTTCGGGATGCGCGAACGGATTGCGGGCGTCGGGATAGACGGCGCACAGCGCGGCTTCCCCGGCAGCCTGGTGGTCGGGATGACTGACGTAAAGACTGCGCAAGTCGCGTTGCGGGGACGGGATCACCACTCGGTCCGGACGGACTCTGCGGATGACGCGGGTGATGTCCCGCCGCAGTTCGAAACTGACCTGCAGCCGGCCGTCAGGATAACCGAGGAACTCGACGTCGGTGACGCCCAGTGTGGCGGCGGCCTTGCGCTGCTCGTCCTGCCGGATGCTGCCGATCACCGAGCGGGGCACCTGAGGATCGAAACCCCCGGCATCCCCGTCGGTCACGATGCAGTAGGAGACCTCAATGCCCGCGTCGGTCCAGGTGGCGATCGTGCCGGCGGACCCGAAGTCCAGGTCGTCGGGATGTGCCGCAAACATCAGAATTCGCTGTACCTGCACCTGCTCTTCTGCCACGGCACGCTCCTACGCTGGAGACACCCACTCTGAGCGTCACTACCGGGCAACGAGAATCACCCCGGCAACCTTCCCGGGACGGGTTGCGGTGAGCCGTCCAGGACGTGAACC
>JALZCO010000402.1 GCA_030863015.1 Actinomycetota bacterium | reverse complement strand
GCACCATCTCATCGACCAGTTCTGCGCCGCGGGCCAGTCGCAGCGCGAAGCCAGGGACCACCAGCAGGGCCGGACGGTGCATCGCCTCGCCCATCGCGCGGGTAAATTCAGCGTTGGTCACCGGCTGCGGGCCAGTGACGTTGACCGGACCAGACACCGCGTCGTGTTCGAGAACAAACCGGATAGCGCCTACCTCGTCGTCCAGCGAGATCCACGGCATGTACTGCTGCCCGCTGTCCAGACGACCACCCAGCCCAAGCGCGAACAGCGGCTTGAGCTGGCCTATCAACCCCCCCGACGGGGAGATCACCAGGCCGGTGCGTACCCGCACCACCCGCGCCCCTGCGCGCTCCGCGGCCATCGTGGCCGCTTCCCAGTCTCGGCAGACCTGCGCGATGAATCCCGAGCCCGACGGTGCAGTTTCGTCGACCTCGCGGTTGCCGGTGTCACCGTAGAACCCCACCCCTGAAGCGTTCACCAGCACCGGAACTCGGTACTCGGCCACTGCCGTGGCGAGCACCTCGGTGGGACCAATCCGGCTGTCTCTGATGGCCTGCTTGAACTCTCCAGACCAGCGCCGGGTGGCCATCGCCGAGCCGCACAGATTCACCACGGCGTCGACGCCGTCCAGGGTGCCGGCATCCATCGTCGCCGTCGCAGGGTCCCAAGCCCGCTCGTCCGGCGCACCCGGGCGCCTGCGCACCAGCCGGAGAACCTCGTGGCCTGCCTGGCGCAGCACCGACACCAGCGCGGTACCGATGAGACCCGACGACCCCGCGATCGCGACGCGCATGGGGAGATCTTCTCGGGTCCGTGCCGACCGCGCGACCCCGGCTCATCATAAGAGCGAAGATCACCCCAGGCAGTGGGTCCGCCTACAGCCCGAGGTCGGCCTCGAAGGCGGCGTCGGTGAGACGCTGTTTGACGGTGTTGAGGAAGCGGGCTGCATCGGCGCCATCGACCAACCGGTGGTCGTAGGACAGCGCCAGGTAGGTGATCGAGCGGATAGCGATGGTGTCACCGTCCTCCCCGGACAGCACCGTTGGTCGCTTGACCACACTGCCTGTGCCGAGGATGCCGACCTGGGGCTGCAGGATGATCGGTGTGTCGAACAGTGCTCCGCGCGAGCCGGTGTTGCTGATCGTGAACGTGCCGCCGCTCATCTCGTCAGGAGTGATCTTGTTTGCCCGAGTCCGCTCAGCGAGATCGGCGATACGGCGGGCCAGACCGGCGATGTTGAGGTCGCCCGCATCGTGAATCACCGGGACAAGCAGGCCACGTTCGGTATCGACAGCGATGCCGAGATGCTCCGCACCGTGGTAGGTAATCTCGCCCTGCTCGGTATCGATCGAGGCGTTCACCTTCGGATGCTGCTTGAGCGCCTCGACGGTGGCCTGAGCGAAGAACGGCAGGAAGGAGAGTCTGACGCCTTCCCGAGCCTCGAAGTCGCGCTTGGCCCGATCGCGCAGCCGCGCGAGGCGGGTGACGTCGGTTTCCACCACGGTAGTGAGCTGCGCGGAGATCTGTAGCGATTCAACCATGCGCTGGGCGATGACGCGGCGCATCCGCGACATCTTCTCGGTCCTGCCGCGCAGCTCTGAGGTTGTCGTCGCCAACTGTGCCGGGGCGCCCTGCTGCGGTATGGGGCGAGACGGTGGCGCCGCCGCGGGTTCCGGTGCGGATTCGGCTGCTTCGACCTGTAGTTCTTGACTCTGTGGCTGTTCGGGGTGGGCTGGTTCGGGTTGGGGCGCTTCCTCGGCGGCGAGCACGTCTTGCTTGCGGATCCGGCCGCCGACCCCGGTGCCCTGCACACCCGACAGGTCAATGCCGTGTTCAGCCGCGAGCTTGCGCACCAGAGGTGTCACATACGGTGCACCGCAGGACTCATCGGTGTGGGATGCGGGGACGGGCCGGGTCGACCGCTGCGACTCGCTGGATTCGGGCTGAGCGGATCGGTCAAGCTGGTCCGTCGCCACCGGCGCTTGGCCCTCGTCGCTATTGCCGATCGTGGCCAGCTTGGCTCCGACTTCGGCGGTCTCGTCCTGGGCTACGAAGATCTCCAGCAAGGCACCCGCCACCGGGGAGGGGATCTCGGTGTCAACCTTGTCTGTGGACACCTCCAGCAGCGGCTCGTCCACCTCGACGGTGTCACCGATCTGCTTGAGCCACCGGGTGACGGTCCCAGCAGTAACGCTTTCTCCCAGTGCAGGCATCGTGATGGATGTTCCGGAGCTGGACTCGGACTCCGTAGATGACCCGCCATCGGCGGGTTGCGACTGGGTCGATTGTGTCTGGGTCGGTTGCGGCTGGGCGGGTTGAGGCTGTTCCTGCTGGCCGGCCGGCGACTGCTGCTGGCTGGTGCGGCTACTGGAGTCACCGATCACGGCCAGCTCCGCGCCGACCTTGACGGTCTCGTCCTCAGACACCACGATCCGCTGGAGCACGCCTGCCGCCGGAGAGGGGATCTCGGTGTCGACCTTGTCGGTGGACACCTCGACCAAGGGTTCGTCGACCTTGACGGTCTCGCCCTCCTGTTTGAGCCAGCGTGTCACCGTGCCCTCGGTGACACTCTCGCCGAGCGCGGGCATCTCCACCGAGTAGGCCATTTGTTGCCTCGACTCCTCGTCGTCTTGAGGTCTTCTTGCGTCGTTCTCGCGCGGCGTGCGTCGATCAGCCGTGCGCGTGCAGCGGCTTGCCGGCCAGGGCGAGATGCGCCTCGCCGAGCGCCTCGTTCTGCGTCGGGTGGGCATGGACCAGGGCCGCGACGTCGTCCGGATAGGCATCCCAGTTGACGATCAGCTGCGCCTCACCGACCAGTTCGCCAATGCGCTCGCCAACCATGTGCACCCCGACCACCGGGCCGTCCTTGACGCGCACCAGCTTGATCGCGCCCCTGGCCTGCAGGATCTGGCTGCGACCGTTGCCGGCCAAGTCGTAGGTGAGAGTCTCGACCTCGCGGTGACGGTCCCTGGCCTGCGCTTCGGTGAGGCCAACCGAGGCCACCTGCGGCTCGCAGTAGGTCACCCGGGGGATACCGTCCTCGTCGATCGGGGTCGGGTTGCGTCCCGCGATGTCCTCGGCGAGGAAAATGCCCTGGGCAAATCCGCGATGCGCGAGCTGCAGCCCTGGCACGATGTCCCCCAGCGCGTATACCCCCGGCAGGTTGGTACGCAGCCGGTCGTCGGTGAGCACGTAGCCCCGTTCCATCCGCACACCGGCCTCGGCGTATCCCGCCTCAGCAGTGTTCGGGCCCCGGCCCACGGCGACTAGTAAGAGATCGGCCTCGAACTGCTCACCGGACTCCAGGTTTACCGTGACATCGGAGTCGGACTGGCTGGCGCCGGTGAACTTCACGCCGGTCTTGAACGTGATGCCACGGCGCCGGAAGGCTCGCTCCAGTTGCTTGGAGCAGAAGTCGTCCTCGGCCGCGACGAGCCGGGGCAGCGCCTCGACGATGATCACCTCGGCGCCGAAGGAGCGCCACACGCTGGCGAACTCGACTCCGATCACACCACCACCGAGCACCACGACGCGCTCGGGCAGGTAATCCAGGTTCAGGGCCTGATCACTGGTGATGACGCGGCCACCGATCTCCAGGTCGGGCAGGGTCCTGGCGTAGGAACCGGTCGCCAGCACGACGTTGCGCCCGGTGTAGCGCTGCCCCTCGACATCGACGGCGTTCGGGGCGACGAACCTGCCGCTTCCCTCCACGTAAGTGATTCCGCGGGAGGACACCAGTCCCTGCAGCCCCCTGAACATCTTCGCGACGACGCCGTCCTTGTACT
>JALZCO010000375.1 GCA_030863015.1 Actinomycetota bacterium | reverse complement strand
GGACCGCGCTGCGCGCTGACGCGGCCACCCGGCATCTGGTGTTGGAGCTGTCCGCGCGCGGGCCAGGTCAAATCGCCGCGCTGTGCCAGGTGGCACCGCCGTCGATCGGGGTGGTGCTCAACGTCGGTTCGGCCCATCTCGGTGAGTTCGGCTCTCGGGACGCGGTGGCCGGCGCCAAGGGTGAGCTGGTCGAGGCGCTGCCGGTGGCCGGGATCGCAGTGCTCAATGCCGACGACGTTGGGGTTGCCGCGATGGACCGGCGCACCGCTGCCCGGGTGGTGCGCTTCGGGCGGTCTGCTGCGGCCCAGATACGCGCGACTGACGTCGCCCTCGACGATCGCGGTTGCGCCTCATTTCAGCTGGTGACCCCGGCCGGTGAGACACCGGTGCAGCTGGCGGTGCCTGGCGAGCACCAGGTGTCCAACGCACTGGCCGCGGTCGCCGTAGCCCTGGAACTCGGCGCCACCCCAGTACTGGCTGCCGAGGTGCTCGCCGGTTACCGGCCGGTGTCGCGCTGGCGGCTGGAGGTCACCGATCGCCCCGACGGGGTAACCGTGGTCAACGACGCCTACAACGCCAATCCCGAGTCGGTCGCCGCCGCGTTGCGGACTCTGGTCGCGATGGCCGGCAGGCAACGGCGCAGCTGGGCGGTGCTCGGCCCGTTGGCCGAGCTCGGTGAGGCCGAGACCGAGGCGTACCGGGAGATCGGCACGCTTGCGGTTCACCTCGGCGTCGACCGGCTCGTTGTGGTGGGGGAGCAGGCCCAACCGATGTACCAGGCGGCCGCTGGGTTGGGCGCAGTGCTGGTGCCTGATGTGCCCGCGGTGCTCGAGTTCCTTCGCGGTGAACTCGCTCCCGGGGATGTGGTACTGATCAAGGCCTCCCGGGCCGTCGGGCTGGAACGGGTTGCTGAAGGACTGCTGGGTTCCCTGACCTGCTCGACCGGCGGGAGCAGCAGGTGAGCGCCATCCTGGTCGCTTCCGGGATTGCCCTGCTGGCGTCCATCCTCTTCACGCCTTATTTGATCCGGCTGTTCACCCGGCAAGGCTTCGGCCAGGAGATCCGGCAGGAGGGACCGCAGACCCATCAAAGCAAGCGGGGTACGCCCACCATGGGCGGGGTCGCCATCCTGCTGGCGATGTGGAGCGGTTACCTGGTCGCTCACTTCACCGTCACCGGGCAAGGCATCACCGCTTCTGGCCTACTGGTGCTACTGCTCACCACCGTGCTGGGGGTGGTGGGCTTCCTGGATGACCTGATCAAGATCCGCCGGCAACGCAACTTGGGGCTGAACAAGACCGCCAAGCTGGTCGGGCAGCTGGTCGCCGCGGTGCTTTTCGGGATCCTGGCGATGGGTTTTCGGGACGCCGATGGTATTTCCCCGGCATCGACGCAGCTGTCGTTCGTGCGAGATGTCGCCGTGGTCTCCTTCGGTGCAGTCGGCTTCGTGGTATTCAGCTACCTGCTGGTGTCCGCCTGGTCGAACGCGGTGAACCTCACCGATGGCCTGGACGGGCTGGCGGCCGGGTCAGCTGCGATGGTGCTGGTGACCTACGTCATCGTCTCGTTCTGGCAGTTCACCCAGGACTGCACTGTCCAGGCTGTTCCCGGCTGCTACACGGTGCGCGATCCGTTGGATGTGGCAGTGGTAGCCGCCGCTGCGGTGGGTGGGTGCATCGGGTTCCTGTGGTGGAATGCCCCCCCGGCGAAGATCTTCATGGGTGACACCGGCTCGCTGGCCATCGGGGGGCTGCTGGCCGGCCTGTCCGTGGTGACCCGAACCGAACTGCTTCTCGTCGTGATCGGTGGCCTGTTCGTGGTGGAGGCGATGTCGGTGGTGATCCAGGTGGCGGTGTTTCGCACCACCCAGCGCCGGCCGTTCCGGATGGCACCGTTTCACCACCACTTTGAGCTGGCGGGGTGGGCCGAGACCACTGTCATCATCCGGTTCTGGCTGCTCGCGGCCATCTGCTGTGCCTTGGGCGCAGGAGTGTTCTACAGCGAGTGGCTCACCGCTGCCGGGGGGTGACCGATGCCCACACCGATCGGCGGCGTTGCCACCCTCGCCGGGGCTCGAGTACTGGTGGCCGGCGCACGGGTCACTGGAGTTTCGGCCGCGCGGGCGCTGGTCGAGCTGGGTGCCATCGTCACCATCACCGACTCGTCGCCGGTCCAGCTGGAAGCGCTGGCCAGCTCCCCGGCGAAGTGTCCAGGGCAGCTGATCACCGGTCTGACCGCTCCGCCCCGTGGCACCGACCTCGTGGTAACCAGTCCTGGTTTCCGGCCGGATGCGCCGTTGATGGTGTCCGCGCGCCAGGCCGGAGTGCCGGTGATCGGGGATGTGACGCTGGCTCGCTGGATCGACCGCGCTCACTGTGACCCAGCTGACTGGCTGGTGGTCACCGGCACCAACGGCAAGACCACGACGGTGGGAATGCTCGAGTCGATCCTGCACGCCGCCGGCATCGACGCGGTGGCGTGCGGCAACGTCGGGTTCCCGGTGTTGGACGCGGTGCGGGCCGGCCATCGGGTGCTCGCCGTGGAGCTGTCGTCGTTCCAGTTGCACTGGTCGCCCGAGCTGAACCCGCGAGCCGCTGCGGTGCTCAACGTCTCCGCCGACCACCTGGACTGGCATGGCTGTATGGCAGATTACGCAGCGGATAAAGCCCGGGTGTACGGCCAGCACACCACAGCGGTGTTCAACGTTGACGATGAGTGGTCGACGCGGCTGGCCACCGGGCGTGGCGGGATCGGCTTCACCACCGGCGAACCCGGAGCGGGACAGCTGGGCGTGATAGGTGACCAGCTCGTTGATCGGGCCTTTGGTGATCGAGAGAACTTCGAGGTGCTGGCTCAGCGCGCGGATGTCCGTCCGGTAGGTCAGCACAACCTGGCCAACGCACTGGCCGCCGCGGCGCTGTCCCGCTGCGTCGGAGTTACCGCGGCGGCTGTCGCTGCCGGGCTGCGTGCCTTCACCCCCGGGTGCCACCGTGGGGTACCTATCGGCGCATACGGCGGGGTTTGCTATGTCGATGATTCCAAGGCCACCAACCCGCACGCGGCGCGGGCCGCCATGCTGTCCCACCAGCGGGTGGTATGGGTGGCCGGGGGACTGCTCAAGGGCGTCGACGTGGACTCACTCGTCATCGACACCCGGGATCGGCTGGTGGGTGCGGTGCTGCTGGGCGCGGACCGCGCGGTGATTGCCGCCGCGCTGGCGCGACACGCACCCAACCTCCCAGTGCGGATGGTCGATTCGGGAGACGATAGCGCCATGATGGAGGTGGTCGCAGCCGCCGCCGAGCTGGCCCGTCCGGGTGATGTCGTGCTGCTTGCCCCCGCGGCGGCGTCGATGGACATGTTCGTCGACTACGCCCAGCGTGGCCGGGCATTCGCCGCCGCAGTCGCTGCCCTCAGCGAGACGCCGTTGCATCCGGGGGCGCGGTGAGTAAGGGTTCTTCCCGCCGACAGACCTACCCGGCGACTCAGTGGGCAGCGGCTCACGCCCAGCTCACCGCCTGGCTGGCCCGGCCGCTCACCTCGCTGCACCTGGTGCTCGCCGTTTTCGGGCTGCTGACCCTCTTCGGCTTGGTGATGGTCCTGTCGGCGTCCAACGTGCAGTCCTACACCCGAGCCGGGTCGTCCTACGCTGTGTTCGTCCAGCAACTGGCGTACTGCGGCGTCGGGCTGGTGTTGTTCTGGATCGGGTTGCGGGTCCCGGTGCGGCTGCTGCGGGGCACCAGTGGGCTTTTCCTGGTGGTCTGCGTCGTGCTGCTGGTTGTGGTGCTCACCCCGGCGGGCACCGAGATCAACGGCTCGCAGAACTGGTTTCGGCTGGGTCCGTTGTCCCTGCAGCCCTCCGAGCCGGCCAAGCTCGCCCTGGCACTGTGGGGCGCGCATGTGCTGATCAACAAGCGAACGTTGCTGCATCAGTGGCGACACCTGCTGGTACCGGTGGTCCCGGTGGCCGTCGCGATCTTTGCGCTGGTGATGCTGGAACCCGATCTGGGCACCACCATCACGCTGACCATCGTGCTGCTCGCCCTGCTGTGGTTCGCCGGTGCGCCGGGTGAGCTGTTCGGCGCCATCGCGATTGCCGCGGTCGCTGGTGCGCTCGTCCTGGCCAGCGTCGCCAGCTACCGATCGGCCAGGATCGCATCCTTTTTGCACCCGGGCGCCGACGCCCAGGGAGCGGCGTACCAGGCCCGCCAAGCGATGTTCTCCCTGGCTGACGGCGGCTGGTGGGGGGTGGGGCTTGGGCAGGGCAGCGCCAAATGGGATTACCTGCCCAACGCGCACAACGACTTCATCTTCGCGATCATCGGCGAGGAGTTGGGCTTCCTGGGTTGTCTGGTCGTGCTGCTGCTGTTCGGCACGCTGGCTTACGTGGGCATCCGGATCGCGGCTCGCAACACCGATCCGTGGATCAAGCTGGTATCGGCCACCGTAACCACCTGGCTGGTCGGGCAGGCGGCGATCAACATCGGGTATGTGGTCGGCCTGCTGCCGGTCACCGGGATCCCGCTGCCGTTGATCTCCTCGGGGGGCACCTCCGTCGCACTGACGATGCTCAGCTTCGGCCTGTTGGCGAACTTCGCCCGCCATGAACCGCAGGCGGTCTGCGCCTTGCGCTCGCAGACCTCCCCTTCCGGGAGTCAGGGCGTCATCTCGCGGCTGTTGCGGCTGAATCCCCCGGTGCCCTACACGCCGGCACTGCCGCGACTCCGCATGCCGCATCCAGCTCGAACCAGCAGCCGGCCCGGGAGTAGACGATGAGCCCGGGTGTGGCCAAGCCGGTGTCCGTCGTGGTCGCCGGGGGCGGCACTGCGGGGCACGTCGAACCAGCGCTGGCGTTGGCCGACGCGGTGCGCCGAGCGGTACCGCAGGCTCGGATCACCGTGCTGGGTACCCAGCGTGGCCTGGAGACCACCTTGGTGCCCGAGCGGGGCTACCCGTTGGAACTCATCCCCCCGGTGCCACTGCCGCGCAAGCCCAGCACGGACCTGCTGCGGCTGCCGTTGCGGGTTCGCGCCGCAGTGCGCCGGGTCCGCGAGGTGCTCGACGCGGTCAACGCGGACGTGGTGGTCGGTTTCGGCGGCTACGTCGCATTGCCCGCCTATCTCGCCGCCCGGGGTCGGGTGCCCATCGTCGTGCACGAGGCCAATGCCCGCGCCGGGCTGGCCAACAAGGTCGGGGCGCGGTGTGCGGTGCGGGTGTTGGCCGCGGTGCCCGGCAGCGGGCTGCCAGGAGCTGAGGTGATTGGGATCCCGCTGCGCCAGGCGATCTCGTCGCTGGACCGTACCGCCCTGCGGGCCCGGGCCCGGGCTCATTTCGGGCTGGACCCGCAGGCGCGGACCCTGCTGGTGACCGGCGGCTCGCAAGGTGCCCGCACCCTCAACGCCGCGGTGTCGGGTGCTGCGGCCGAGCTTGGCGCTGCCGGGATCGGGGTCCTGCATGCGCACGGCCGGCATAACACTGTGCAGGTAGCGGCAGTGCCCGGGGCACCTCCGTACGTCGCAGTGCCCTACCTGGAGCGGATGGACCTGGCGCTGGCCGCTGCCGATCTCGCGATGTGCCGGGCCGGAGCGATGACCGTCGCAGAGCTGTCCGCGGTCGGCCTGCCCGCGGTGTATGTGCCGCTGCCACACGGCAACGGAGAGCAGGCTCTCAACGCGCGGCCGGTGGTCGAGGCCGGTGGCGGGATGCTGGTGCCCGATGCGGAGCTGACCCCAGCCAAGGTCGTCGAGGAGGTGGTGGGAGTGCTCAACGACCCCGGCCGGCTGGCAGCGATGAGTGCCGCTGCACGGGTGACCGGCCGGCCCGAGGCCGACGACGTGCTGGCCAAGATCGTGCTGGAGGTTGCCGGGTGACCGCCCCATTCGCGCCTTCCCCACCAGCACTGCCACCGCAACTCGCTCGCACCCACCTGATCGGGATCGGGGGCGCCGGGATGAGTGGGGTGGCCAGGATCGTGCTGGCCCGGGGGGGTGCGGTGTCCGGTTCGGACGGCAAGGACTCCCGGGCGCTGCTTGCCTTGCGGGCGTTGGGCGCCAAGGTGACCGTCGGGCACGCTGCGGCCAACCTCGACCAGCTCGGCGCCGACCCCACTGCCATCATCAGCACTAAGGCGGTGCACCAGGCCGACCCGAACAACCCGGAACTCGTCGAGGGGGCCCGGCGGGGTATCCCGGTGATCCACCGCTCGGCGGCACTGGCGGCACTGATGACCGGTTACCGGGTCGCTTGTGTCACCGGCACCGCCGGCAAGACCTCCACCACGTCGATGCTCACCGTCGCGTTGCAACACTGTGGCGCCGACCCGTCATTCCTGATCGGTGGCGACCTCACCAGTTCCGGGTCCGGAGCCCATCACGGCAGCGGGGACACCTTCGTGGCGGAGGCCGATGAGAGCGACGCCACCTTCCTGGCCTACTCGCCCGACGTCGCCGTGGTCACCAATGTCGAAGCCGATCACCTCGACCACCACGGCACCGTCGAGGCCTACACCGCCAGCTTTGACGCCTTCGTGGCCCGGCTGACGCCGCGCGGTGTGCTGATCGCCAACGCCGACGACCCCGGCTCAGCAGCCCTGGCTGATCGGGCCGCTGCCAGTGGGGTGCGGGTGCGCCGCTACGGCAGGCTCGCTACCGCGCCAGCCGGCGCGTGCCTGCTGGCGTATACGCCCGATGGCGGGCGGGGTGTCGCCAGCGTGGCGCTGACCGGGCGGAGCGGGATTGCCCACCCGGTGCAGCTGGAGGTTGCGGTGCCCGGTGAGCACATGGCGAGCAACGCCATCGCGGCCTTGCTGGCCGGTCTGGAGCTGGGCGCACCGCTGCCCGGCCTGCTGGCGGGGTTGGCCGGATTCACTGGAGTCCGCCGCCGGTTCGAATTCACCGGCAGGGCAGCCGATGTGCGGGTTTACGACGACTACGCCCACCACCCGACGAAGGTGGCCGCCGCACTGCGTGGTGCCCGTCAAGTAGTGGGGCAGGGACGGTTGGTCGTGGCGTTTCAACCACACCTGTACTCCCGTACCCGCGATTTCGCTGCCGAGTTCGGCACCGCGCTGGCGCTGGCCGATGTGGTGCTGGTGCTCGACGTCTATGGAGCCCGGGAGGACCCGCTGCCCGGTGTCACCGGAGCACTCATCGCGCAAGCGGTGCCGCTGCCGGCCGGATGTGTGCACTACGAGCCGTACTGGGCGCAGGTGCCCGTGCGGTTGGCCGAGCTGGTCCAGCCCGGTGACCTGGTGATCACCATGGGAGCCGGTGACGTGACGGTGCTCGGCCCGGAGTTGATTGCCGAGCTGCAGCGCCGCGCCACCACGAGGGCAGATGCCGTGGCCGGGGCGGAGCAGCTGTGAATCCCGGTGCTCCCGGCGCCTCCGGCGCTCGGCGCCGGCCCCGGCGCGATACGCCACAACCCGCACCGACCTTGCGGGAACGTCGCCCGTCAGCTCCCCGGCCCAGGGCTGCCAGCGGTGGTGCAGGGCGGCCGGTGTCCCGCGCTCGGCAGGCGCCGCAACCCGCCGCGGTGCCTGTTTACCAGCAGCGTCCGGTCCCGCAGCGGCCTGCCCGGCGCTGGTGGCCTTGGCTGCTCGCGGGGATGGCTGTGCTCTCCGTGGCCGCGGCAGCGATCTGGGCAGTGTTGGGTAGCTCGCTGTTCGACGTCCGTTCGGTGCAAGTAGTGGGCGCTAGAGAACTTCCTGTTGAGGAGGTGCAAGCTGCGGCGGCTGTTGCGCTGGGCACTCCGATGGTGCGGCTGGACACGGAGGCAATCGAGGCCAAGGTGGCCGCGGTGCCGCGGGTCGCGACGGTGCACGTGCGGCGTGCCCTGGAGGGCACGGTGTGGATCGAGCTCATCGAGCGGACTCCGGTCGCGATCGTTCGCCGCGGCGACGGTGTGCACCTGGTGGACGCCACCGGGACCGACTACGCGGCGGTGCCTTTCGGGCCACCCGGCCTGCCGGAGCTACGGGTGGCCCGCGTCGACCCCCGGGATGCTGCCACGGTCGCCGCGCTCACCGTGCTGACTGGGCTCCCCCAGCCACTGCGAGCCCAGGTGCTCGTGGTGGCTGCGCGGTCTCCGGCCGATGTCGTGCTGCGGCTGAACACCGGGCAGGGTGGCAACGGACGGGAGGTGCGCTGGGGCGGCGTGGAGCAAGGTGCCCGCAAGGCGTCGGTGCTCGGCCCGCTGCTGACCCGACCCGGCAGGATCTATGACGTCTCGAGCCCCACCCTGCCCACCGTTGCCTGAAGGACTGGCCACAAGGATGAGCCGGCTCGACGCGCTGGGGTAACCTCCCCCCGGCGTGCCTGCTGGACCCCGCCGGTGGCGGTGCCTACCGTCGCTCGACGAGACCGAAGCTGACATAACTGTAAGCCTTTAGATGAGGTTGAGGGTTGTGCCGCGCCGAGGGGAGCAGCAGAGGTGCCCGGTCGTCGGCGGGGCGCCGGCAGCGACGAGGAAGGCCCCACCGTGTTGGATAGATCTATTGTGATCGAAGGTGCGACCGGATGACGCCGCCGCACAACTACCTCGCCGTGATCAAGGTTGCCGGCATCGGCGGTGGCGGTGTCAACGCCGTGAACCGCATGATCGAAGTCGGGCTCAAGGGCGTCGAATTCATCGCCGTGAACACCGATGCTCAAGCGCTTCTGATGTCGGACGCCGACGTCAAGCTCGACATCGGCCGGGAGCTCACCCGCGGACTCGGCGCGGGGGCGAACCCGGAGGTCGGCCGCAAGGCCGCCGAGGATCACCGCGAGGAGATCGAGGAAGTTCTCAAAGGCGCTGACATGGTGTTCGTCACCGCGGGTGAGGGTGGCGGGACCGGCACTGGTGGCGCTCCGGTCGTGGCGAGCATCGCCCGCAAGCTGGGGGCGCTGACCATCGGTGTCGTCACCCGACCGTTCACTTTCGAGGGCAAGCGGCGCGCCGGCCAGGCCGAGGACGGCATCAGCGAACTGCGCAATGAGTGCGACACCCTGATCGTGATTCCCAATGACCGGCTGCTGCAGCTCGGCGATGCCAACGTGAGCCTGATGGACGCGTTTCGCTCCGCTGACGAGGTGCTGCTGTCCGGTGTCCAGGGCATCACCGACCTCATCACCACTCCCGGTCTGATCAACCTGGACTTCGCCGACGTGAAGAGTGTCATGTCCGGTGCCGGTAGCGCGCTGATGGGCATCGGCTCCTCTCGAGGAGAAGGACGATCGGTGCAGGCTGCCGAGAAGGCGATCAACTCCCCGTTGCTGGAAGCCTCGATGGAGGGCGCCCATGGTGTCCTGCTGTCCATCGCCGGCGGCTCGGACTTGGGCCTCTTCGAGATCCACGAGGCCGCTTCGCTGGTGCAGGAGTCGGCGCATCCCGACGCCAACATCATCTTCGGCACCGTGATCGACGACTCGTTGGGTGATGAAGTGCGGGTCACGGTGATAGCTGCCGGTTTCGACTCCGGTGGACCCACGCGCAAGAAACTGGAACCCTCGCCAGTCACCGCGCGGACGGTGGCCAGCGCGCAGTCGGGCAAGGTTGGCCAAGCCAGCAGGTCGCCGCAGCCGCCGATGCCCGCGCCTACGGCTGGATCTGTTAGGTCCACAGGATCGGCAGCCGCGGCAACTCCACAGCGCCAGGCCACGCCCAATCCCACCGCATGGCAGCCCGCGGCGGGTCCGCGGAGACCCGGTGGCGCGGTACCGAGCCGTTCTGTGCCGGGCCGAGCGGTACCGGTGGCCGGGGACTTCGACGACGATGACGAAGTGGACGTTCCGCCGTTCATGAGGTCGTGAACACCGTCCGCATCCGCCGGGTGGTGACCACCCGGCACGGCGGGGTCTCCGCTGCGCCGTATGCCTCCTTCAATCTCGGTGCGCACGTCGGTGACCGGTCCGAGGCGGTAGCGGCGAACCGGGAGCGGCTGGCCGCCGGCATTGGACTGCCTGCGCGGCGGTTGGTCTGGATGGAGCAGGTGCACGGTCGCACCGTCACCGCGGTCGACGGTCCACGAGCAGGTCCGGTACCGGCTACCGACGCGTTGGTCACCAGCGAACCCGAGCTGGCGGTGGCTGTGCTGGTCGCCGACTGCGTGCCGGTGCTACTTGCAGACCCGGTGGGCAAGGTTGTCGCCGCCGTGCACGCGGGGCGGGTGGGGGCCCAGCTCGGGGTGTTGCCAGCGACGCTGGAGGCCATGCGCGAGCTTGGCGCGCGGATCGAGCAGGTGGAGGTTCTGCTCGGCCCGTCGGCGTGCGGGCAGTGCTACGAGGTACCGGCAACGATGCAGGCTGACGTGGAGGCTTGCTTGCCTGGCAGCGCCTGCCGAACCCGGCGGGGCACCGCCGGGTTGGATCTGCGCGCCGGATTGTGGCGGCAGTTGACCGCTGCCGGCGTGGCCCGGATTGGCGTCGACCCCCGATGCACGGTCGAGGACCCCGCGCTGTACAGCTATCGCCGCGAAGGCGTCACCGGCCGAGTTGCCGCGCTGACCTGGTTCGAGGCGTGCGGGGCTGGGCAGAACCCGGGATGATCGGGTCGTGACAGGCGGTCGTGGTGAGGTTGACGCGACCCGCCGCGGTCAGCTGGCTGCGGCCTTGACCCGGGTTCGGGAGCGCATCGCCGCAGCG
>JALZCO010000363.1 GCA_030863015.1 Actinomycetota bacterium | reverse complement strand
GTGCCCGGTGAACGCCACGCGCACCACTACAGTCCCCTACCAGTATTCGATCACCGCCTGACCCCACCCAGCAAAGAGAGGAGCATAGTCATGCCTACTTTCGTCGGCTCCCGCAGCCGGATCTTCCACGACAGCTGGCAGCCCGACGGCGCCGTCCGCGGCGCGGTCGTCCTACTGCATGGCTACGGCGAGCACCTCGGGCTTTATGACGCGCTGGCCCGCAGGCTCGTCACCGACGGCCTCGCCGTGCACGCGATGGACGCCGCCGGCCACGGACGCAGCGACGGCGAGCGCGCCGTGATTCCCTCGTGGGGCGAATTCGCCGAGGACGCCCGCAGGCTCGTCCACCTCGTCCGGGCGCAACACCGCGAGGTGCCCGTGATCCTCATCGGGCACTCCGGCGGCGGGCTCGCAGCGATGCTGCTCGCACTGCGCTCGCCAGCAATCCTCGACGCGCTCGTGCTCTCCGGCGCGCCGCTGCTCGCCCAGGACTGGATCAACGCGGAGCTTGCGACCGGCGCCGCCGAGACCGAGGTAGGTGACCCTGTCGAATGGATGAGCACGCACCCGCAGTACGTGCATGCCCTCCTGCACGACCCGCTGACCTGGAAGGGCGGCTTCCGGCGGGAGTCACTGCTCGCCATCAAAGCCGTCTGGCCGGAGGTCGCCGCCGGACTCGCCGAGGCCCGTCCCGCCCTACCGGTGCTCCTTGTCCACGGCGAGGCCGATCCGGTCGTGCCCGTGACCGACGCGCAAGCCGTCGCGGAGATCCTGCCCCTCGCGACGCTCCGGACCTTCCCCGGAGACCTGCACGACGTGCTGAACGAGCACGACCGCGACGCCGTCCACGACATCGTGGCCGCATTCCTCGGCACGGTGGTCGCGGATCGGCGGGCACCGCTCGCGTCCTGATCGGCCTGGGGATCACCGACCGCCGCCGAGCGCTACGACGAGAAGCCGGCGCGGATCGCGGGCGACCAGCTTGCGGTCAGGCACGGGATCACCTCGGTGAGATCGTGTCGAAGGCCGAGCACGCCCAGGAACGGACGGTGCTGACTCGCCACGGCAGGGCTGTCGCTGCAGTGATCTCCATTGACGATCTGCGGAAGCTTGAGGCCGTAGAGGACGAGGCTGATCTTGCAGCGGCGCAAGAGGCCCTGGCAACGCCAGAACAGCGCATCCCCCACCGTGAGGTGCTTGCCGAATACGGCATCGCCTGAGCGGTGAGCTATGAAATTGAGTGGACCGCTCCCGCCCTTTGCGAGCTACGAAAGCTCGACAAGCCGATCACACGCCGTGTCCTGAGTGCAGTGACCAAGCTAGGCATGGACCCTCGTCCGCCCCGGATTCCGGGCGTTAACGGGACAGCCACTGGGAACCATGCGGCTCCGCATCGGGGATTATCGCCTGGTATACGTGATCCAGGACCAGCTGGTTCTCGTTACCGTTGTCCGGATCGCCCACCGGCGTGAGGTGTACCGCGCCTTATGACTCGCAGACCCGCGAGTTATTGCGACAAGCATACGACGGCCACCAACAGTATTTATCGGATGCGAAAAATTCGAATGGATATTGCGGGATCGCTGGCACGGGTGTTTGCGTGAGTGACCGTCGGAAGATGTGGGGTTACGCAGCATCCCGGCCAGCCTTCGAGTCTTTGACTAGCAGCAACACCGCCGCGGTTCGGTTGAGCACGGTGGGATCTTGGATGGTGGCGGCAATCCTCGCTCCGCTGGCGTCCGAACGGCGAAGTCCAGGGCACCGTATGCATTGGTTGATGACCTGCTCAAGCAGGCTGGGCTGATTCGCTGTCGTGACGTTCGGGTGTCACCGCCACGGTCCAGCTTCGCGGGGTTCCGGTTCCCGCCTGTCTTGATCATGGTGGCAGTGCGCTCGGCAGTGCGCTGGTACCTGCGCTACCGGCTTTCCTATCGAGACGTCGAAGAACTGCTGGCCGAAGGGGGTGTCACGGTTCACCACGTGACCGTCTATCGCTGGGTGCAACGGGCAACCCGATGCTCATGGACGCGGCACGACTCCCGGCACCGGTGCGTCTAACGCCACCCGATATTCCCCTGCGCGAAGACGGCGCCAGCAGCAAGGGAGTCATCGTGGGAGTGCCTCGCCCAGATCAAGGAACAACGACGTCAGCGGACAGCCGAGCCCTACAGCCGGATACTGGTGGTCGAGTGAGCACCCGGGCAGCTGAGTGACGACCCCGCACAGGATGGCTTGAGTCGTGGGATTAGTTTCGTGGCCGTGTCTTTGTTAGCCGGTCGCGGCTGGAAGATCCCGCTGATGACCGTGCCGGCGGTCGCGGCGATGATCGTAACGACCACTGGGGCGGCACTGCGGCCGCCGATTGAGCCGTCGATCCCACACGATTTCCCGGATCCGACGGTCTTGTCGGTCGACGGCACCTATTA
>JALZCO010000346.1 GCA_030863015.1 Actinomycetota bacterium | reverse complement strand
GACCCACTCCATGCGACGAGTCAGCGTACCGGCGCGCAAGTCCAGCATTCGCTCATGCGACCGCAGGTGGCCGTAGCGCACATCCAACGGCTCGTCATCGACCAGCAGCCGGATCAACTTGCCGTTGGTCACGTTGATGATCGTCTGGCCCGACTCGGGGTAGCCGTAGCCGCCCTCGGCGTAGGGCAGCGGCCGCAGCTCGTAGAAGGAGTTGAGGTAGCTGCCAGGCAGCGCGTGCGGATCGCCCTCGTCGAGGTTGCCTCGCAGCCCGATGTGCCCGTTGGCCAAGGCGAAAACCGATTCAGTTTGGCCCATCGCGGCGAGGTGTAACCCGCATTCTCGCACCGCCCACGGTTCGACGGTAAACGATTGCTGATCGGTCACGACCGGTCCAGCAGCTCGGAAAGATCGCTGACAACGACGTCGGCGCCGTGCCTACGTAATGCCTTGGCCTGGCCAACTCGATCCACCCCGACGACGTGTCCGAAGTGCCCGGCTCGGCCGGCCGCGACGCCGGCCAACGCGTCCTCGAAGACCACAGCCGCCTCCGGTGCTACGCCGAGCAATCGAGCGCCGGCCAGGAAGGTGTCCGGTGCCGGCTTGCCGACCAACCCCTCACGGGCGGCGACCACCCCGTCGACGCGCGCGTCAAACAGCTCAGACAGCCCGGCCGAGGTGAGTACCTGCTGGGCGTTGGCGCTGGAGGTCACCACCGCACAGGGCACCCCAGCACTGCGCGCGGCATGCACATAACGTACCGAACCCGGATAGACAGTGACTCCTTCAGCCTTGATGAGTTCCAACACCAGGGCATTCTTACGGTTGGACAGGCCATGCAGGGTCGGCGCCCCCGGCGGGTCATCGGGCGTCCCCGTGGGCAGCTCGATCCGTCGGGAGGCGAGGAAGGATCCGGTGCCGGCCAATCGCGGTTTGCCGTCGACATAGGCGTCGTAATCGGCGCCGGAGTCAAACGGCAGGAACGTCTCGCCCGTGTCCTGCGCTCGCTGCGCGAGGAAGTCATCGAACATCAGTTTCCAGGCCGCCGCATGCTGCTTGGCTGTCTGGGTAAGCACGCCGTCCAGGTCGAACAGGAAGGCACGTGCGGTGTCGGGCACTCCCAGCGCACCGATCGATGCGGGGGTCGGCGCAGCGGCGGCGGGGCACACCTCGATGACGATAGCGCCCGTTGTGATCTGGCCAGCGCGGGGTGAAACCTGGACGATCAAGGTTCGAGATGGTGGTGCCTCAGGCGGGTTTGATGTTGGCGTTGAGGTGGAAGGTGTTGTCCGGGTCGTACCTAGCCTTGATCCGGGCCAACCGCTCGTACTTGGCCGGGCCGTAGGACGCGCGCACCCGGCTCTCGTCGTCGTCGGTCATGGAGTTCACGTAGCCCCCGGAATGCTGGGCAAATGGCCGCAGCGCATTCCATACCGACCGAACCCACGCCCGGTCGGCGGTCAGCAGCTCGGGTGTCGGACCGATTCCGGCAATGTTGATGACGTAGCGCGGTGCTCGCCCACCGCCGAAGGCAGTCTCGTCATCACCAATCGCCGAGTATGCGCCATCCAGGCGGTACACCACGCATAAGCTCATCGGTGAGCTTTTGGCAGGCATCCGTTCAACGAGCACCGAAATCGCGTCGTCGGTGAGCTCGTCGAGGTAAATCACTTCTTGATAGCCGAGGAGTCCCCATGGAGCGGTCTCGTCAAGTGTTCGCTGTAAAGCTACGTACGGGATCGGAGTGACCAGCTCGAACAGCGGCGGTAGCTTCTCCCGAATCGGCGCGACAAGCTCGGCATGTTCCTCCGCGGAGGAGAATCCAACCACGATCAGCAGGTAGCCCGGGACGAAGTGGTGCTGCGGGGGCACGAACGGTGCCGGGGGAGCGTTGAGCCCGATCGCGATCTGGGCGCCGGCGTCACGGGGAAGGGTTGGCATGAGGTCGCGCGCAAGGCGCAGCACCTGCTCGCCGTCGTCCATCCCCCAGAAAAACAGTCCCAGATGCACTTCTGGTCCGACCGGCTGCAGCTGGAACTCGAACGTCGTGACGACGCCGAAGTTGCCGCCCCCGCCGCGGACCGCCCAGAACAGATCGGCGTGCTCGTCAGCAGACGCATGCACATAGCTGCCGTCGGCGAGCACGACGTCGACTGATACCAGGTTGTCGATGCTCAACCCGGACTTGTGGGTCAACCATCCGATACCACCACCAAGTGTCAGGCCACCGATCCCGGTGTGGCTGATCACTCCGGCGGGCACCGCCAGGCCATGCGTCTGGGTTGCCGCGTCCAACTCCGCCACGGTGGCACCGCCTCCCACCTTGGCCACACCAGCGGCGGCACAGACCGAGACGCGGCGCATCGCGCTAAGATCGATCATCAGCCCGCCGTCACAGACGCCGGCCCCGGAGAACGCATGGCCACCGCCGCGCACCGAGATCTCCAACGACTGCTCTCGGGCGAAGGTGAGCGCTGCCGCGATGTCGGCTGGCGATACGCAGCGGGCGATCGCAACCGGGCGACGATCGATGTCGTTGTTCCATTGTATGCGTGCGGTGTCGTAGTCAGCGTCGTCCGGCGTGATCACCTTGCCGGCCAGCACGGTGCGGAGCGCCTCCAGGTGGTGAGTAGAGATTTGAATCATGGACCGCTCCCAGGCCTCAGGCGAGCACCCGGCGTCCGCCTGGTGCGACTTAAGTACAGCGTTAGTGCGCCGGGATCCTCAACAATCGCACATTGAGGATCACGTCATGCTGTTACTGCGTGAATCACGATGAGGGGAGGGGCAGCCGCACTGTGACCACCCCTCCCTCGCCAACGGCACCGCACGCGATTACCAGCGGCACCGCCGCGACCTGTCAGGCGTAGCAGGTGCCGCCACCCTGAGGCGCCGCGACCGGTGCCACCGTCACCACCCGCGCTGCCGTTGCCGCCACGGCCGCCGCAGCCGCCGAACAGAGACAGAACCGTACGAGCCGCCAGCAGTTCGACGTGCTGCCCGTCGATCTCGGTAAAGATCAATGCGTCAGACATCGAATCCTCCTAGGGAATGTAACCCTTGGTGGTAACCCGGGAAAGCGGCCTCATCGGTGGCATGCCGATTCAGCAATGCATACACTGCCGAGTGGCGCCGTGGCGGGCAACCCTTAGTTGCACGTAAATCTGCAGGTAGACTACGTAGCCATGGAGTTGCTTTTCGAATACGTAGCCCGCGGTGACATGGACGTAGGTGTCCAACGCCCGGTACCTAGTGACGGCGTACGTCCGACTGGGCATGCCCGGGAGTGCAATGTTGGGTACTTTATTCCTTCGACACACAGTGTCAAACGGTTGCTCAGCGAGTAATCAGCCGATAGCCTATTGTCGGATCCTTCGCGCCGCCGATTACAATTATCGATCGTTGGCCAGGGCGCGGCCTTGACCTAGCAGGTCAGCACTGATCGCACCTCGAATGCCTGGGTGAAGTCAGCCGGAGTGGCGATCTGATGCGCGTTCACCACGATGTTAGGAGCGCAGCGCGGTGTCGAAGCGGCCGGCACCGGCTTGGCGTCGGGCCTGTAAGAGCAGGCAGCGCCGGATGTCCGTCGGAGGGTGATCTGACGGCCGTCGGTGGTGGCGAGTTCACGACGTGCACCATCGGTGCGCAGGTAGTGCCCGGCCGCGAAGACGATGCACTCGCTGCTCGGATTTGTCATAATGTCGGTTATCGGATCGGCCCGGAGTCGGGGAGAGGGCCAGCGGCCATCTTGGTCGGGCAGGTCCCTCCGAGGCCGAACAGCGGGCCACCGAGGTGCGCGTGGTGCAACGCTACGCCCTTCGCTGCATCAAGCTGAGTGGGTGAGAAAGATACTGTCGGTGAGATCTGCACCTTTGAGGTCCGCATGTTAATGTCTCCTCGATAAGGTCGGCCACTCGCAGACACCTCTGAGGTCCTCGCGGCTGAGATCGGCGCCGATGAGGTCGGCTCCTGCGCGATTCTTCTTCGGAAGCCCGGCTTCGGCTCGCACGTGTTCGCTCGCGCGTGTTCGCTCGCGCGTAACAGCACGGCATTGACGTCTTGTCGGTGTGCTGCCACGTCCAGCGCCATGAGAGCGTCGCCGACCGTTGTCCAGTGAGGCGTTCGGTCTTGTCGAGCGCGAGGCTGAGCTCACCGTGAAGCGGCGGGTCGGTTGCAGTGCAGCGCTTCGGTGAGATACCACAGCAGCTCATAAAGCTGCCGCATGATGGTGAAAACCCGAGCGGAAGGCCAGCGCGACACAGCATAGCGCAAAGCAGCGCCCGCAGTCAGCCTGCAGACTGCGGGCGCTTTTGTCTGGGAGACGTTCTTCATATTCTCTACTGGTTGTGCAAAAGCCCGTGGCTTGGTCTTGGCTTAGGTCACGCGGAACCGGTCGAACACTCGATACATTAGTTCTGTTGCGCGCGCCAGCGCGTCTATCCGGATCCGCTCGTCGTTGCCGTGCATCCGTGACATTGTGTCGTCATCGGTGGCGTAGGGGTAGATCCCGTACACGGGGACGCCGCGCTGCCGCCACGGGCCAGCGCTGGTGCCCGCCTCAAACAGGCCGGGCGTGACTGCCGAGTTGGGGTAGGTCTCGCGAGCTGCGGCTTCCAACGCCTCGAAGACGTCGGTATCGATCCTTCCCGGTGGTTGAGCCATCTGTTGTGCGAGCCCGTCGAGCACCTGCTCCTCGGTCTGGTCAGGCGACAGAGGGTTCACCAGGCGCAGCGTCACGCCGTCACGGGCACCCAGTGCGTCGCGCATCTGCGCCAATGTCGCAGCCACGTCGAGACCACCCGGGACCAGTCGCAGGTTCAGCATGGCGGTCGCCGACCCGGGCTGGATGTTGACGCGATACCCGGCGCGCTGGATCACCGGAGTGACGATGTGGCGCATCAAGGCGTTGTG
>JALZCO010000328.1 GCA_030863015.1 Actinomycetota bacterium | reverse complement strand
GCTCGGGCGGTTGGTGCCTCGCAAGGGGGTCGAGACCACGATCCGCGCGCTGGCAGGCGTGCCTGACGCGGAACTGATCGTCGCCGGCGGTGGGGATGCAACCACCGAAGCCGAACGCGCCCGGCTGGCCACAATCGCGCAGCAGTGTGGGGTGTCCGAGCGGGTCCGGCTGGTTGGCCATATCCCGCGCAAGGACGTTCCCGCCTTGCTGCGCTCAGCCGACGTCGTGGTCAGCGTGCCGTGGTACGAACCGTTCGGCATGGTGCCGCTGGAGGCGATGGCCTGTGGTGTTCCGGTGGTCGCCTCAGCGGTGGGTGGGCACCTGGACACCGTGGTGGAGGGCCGCACTGGTGCGCTGGTACCTGCACGCAATGCGGGCATCCTGGCGCAACGGTTGCGGGAGCTGCTGGCCGATCCGGCGCGGCTGGCTGCGATCGGCTCGGCTGCCGCGGCCCGGGCTCGCTCGCGTTACGGCTGGGATCGGATCGCGAGCGACACCGAGCAGCTGTACCGCCGAGTGCTGGCGGACGTGCCGGATTTCCCGGACGACCGCACCGCCACGCCAGCGGGAGGCCGGCCGTGAGCCGGGGACACTTCGCCGCGTTGCGCGCCGCCCTGGCCGGGATGGACGACGCCGAAGGTCCGCAGATCGACTCGTGGGGACGGCACCTGGCGGGTGTGCTGGGCGCCGGAGGGCGGCTGCTGGTGTGCGGCAACGGCGGCAGCGCCGCGGAAGCCCAGCATCTCACCGGCGAGCTGGTCGGTCGCTACCTGCACGACCGGCGCCCACTGTCCGCGATCGCCCTGCACGCCGACACCTCCGCGAGCACCGCGATCGGCAACGACTATGGCGGGCACGAAACGTTCGCCCGGCAGGTCTTCGCTCACGGGCGCCCGGGTGACGTGCTGATCGCCCTGTCGACCAGCGGCACCAGCCGCAATGTGGTTTCCGCGGCCAAGGCGGCGCACGAGCTCGAGATGACCGCCTGGGCGCTGACCGGTCCGGCGCCCAACACGTTGGCGGCGGTCTGCGACGACGCGATCGCGGTGGAAGCCCCCAGCATGGCCACCGTGCAGGAGGTCCACCTTGCGGTGATCCACGCGCTGTGCGCCGCGGTGGATGACGCGTTGGGTGTCGTCGCGCCCACGGCATCGCTGTGAGGCTGCCCCCGTGAGTGGTTCGCGGCTGGTGGTGCTCGGCGACACCCTGCTGGACAGCGACATCACCGGCACCGTGAGCAGGTTGTGCCCCGACGCGCCCGTTCCGGTCGTCGACCTGAGCACGCAGGGCCAGCGTCCGGGTGGTGCGGGCCTCGCGGCGCTGCTGGCTGCCCGGGCGGGTCACCAGGTGACGCTGATCACCGCACTGGCCCATGACGCGCAGGCCCGGGTGCTCACCGACCTGCTCACCGCCGATGTCGACGTGCTGGCCATACCGTTGCGGGGCGCGACGGTATGCAAGACCCGGGTCCGCGCGGCCGGGCGGTCGCTGCTGCGGGTCGACTCCGGGGACGGCCGGGCGGCCGGTGGATCGGTTGATCCTGAGGTGCAAGACGCGCTGCGGGGCGCCGACGCCGTGCTGGTCGCCGACTACGGGCGGGGCGTCACCGCTGTTCGCAGCCTGCGGGTGGCGCTGGCCGAGCTGGCCTGCCGGGTGCCCGTGGTGTGGGACCCGCACCCCCACGGTGGCACCCCGATCCCCGGCTGCCGTGTGATCACTCCCAATGAACGGGAGGCCATCGCCTTCGCTTCCGCGGCTGACGGCGTGCAGACCGCTGCGGTGCTGCGGCAGCAGTGGCAGTGCTCCGCCGTGGCGATGACGAGGGGAGCCCGCGGTGCGTTGCTCGCGACATCAGGTGGCTGCCTGGCAGTGCCGGTGCCCGACATCGTGATCCACCCCGGCAGCGACACCTGCGGCGCAGGCGATGCCTTCGCCGCCGCGGTGACCGGGGCACTGCTCGACGATGTCTCCATCACCGAGGCGGTCACGGGGGCGGTCGGTGCGGCGTCACGCTTCGTCGCCGACGGCGGGGTGAGTTCGATCGATTCGCGCACTGCCGCCAGCGAGGTGGCCGATCCGGTACCGGTGGCCCGGTCGGTGTCGGACATCACGGCGCGGGTGCGCCGCCGGGGTGGGCGGCTGGTGGCCACCGGTGGGTGCTTCGACCTGCTGCACCCCGGGCACCTGAGCCTGCTGCGTCAAGCCCGCGCGCTGGGTGACGGCCTGGTGGTGTGCCTCAACTCCGACGAGTCGGTGCGTCGCCGTAAGGGACCGAGCAGGCCGATCGTGCCGGTGGCGGGCCGGATCGCGCTGCTCGAGGCGCTGGAGCCGGTTGACGCGGTGGCGGTATTCGACGAGGACACCCCGGTTGAGCTGCTCGCACAGCTGCGGCCCGACATCTGGGTCAAGGGCGGCGACTACACCGTGGCCGACCTGCCTGAAGCATCGCTGATCAGCCGGTACGGTGGGCAGACGGTGATCATCCCGCTGGTGCCGGGCTACTCGACGAGCCGGCTCGTCGCGACGGCCCAGGCCAGATCCCAGGCCAGATCATGACGGAAGGAGAGTGGATGAGACCGCTGGGCAACGTGCTGATCACCGGGGGCGCGTCGGGGCTCGGCGCGGCCACCGTCGAGGCGGTGATCGAGGGGGGTGGGCGACCGCTGGTCCTCGATCGGGCCTTACCGACCGGAACCGTGGACTATGTGCAGGCGGATCTGGCCGATCGGGTCGCCACCGAGCAGGCCGTTGCGGACCTGGTCGCGGTCGCCGGCGGCCGGCTGGATGCCGTGTTCACCGCCGCCGGGATCGATTCCTGCGGCTCGTTGGGCAGCGTGCCGGCCGACGATTGGGAGCGGGTGGTGCAGGTCAACTTGCTGGGGACGGCTCGGGTGGTGCGTGCCGCGCTGCCTTACCTGGAGCGGTCCGGGGGAACCGTGGTGACCTGCTCGTCCACCCTCGGTCTCAAGGCGCTGCCCGATGCGACGGCCTACTGCGCGGCCAAGTTCGGCGTGATCGGCTTCACCCGGGCGCTGGCCGCGGAGACCCGCGGCCGGATCGGGGTGACACTGCTGATCCCGGGGGGCATGCACACGCCCTTCTTCGACGGCCGCGACGCCCAGTACAAGCCGCCGCCGGACGCCAAGCTGAACCGGCCCGAGGACGTGGCCGCCACCGTGGTGTACGCGTTGCGCCAGCCGCCCGGCTGCCAGCTGCGGGAGCTGGTGGTCTGCTCGTCGGAGGAGTCGTCCTGGCCGTGAGCCGGTCCGGCACGGTCCTGGTGCTGCGGGCCCTGGGCGTGGGCGACCTGCTCACGGCGGTGCCGGCGCTGCGCGGACTGCGGGCGGCGTATCCGGATCACCGGCTGGTGCTCGCTGCGCCCGCTGCACTGGCTGAGCTGGCTGGGCTGACCGGGGTGGTCGACGACCTGCTGCCCATTGCTGGACTGGACCCGCTGGCCGAGCCGTCACCAGACGTGGCAGTGAACCTGCACGGTCGCGGACCGGACAGCACCCGGATCTTGCGGGCACTGCGGCCCGGTGTGTTGCTCGCCCATGCCCACCTACAGCACCCAGAGGTACTGGGCCCGGAGTGGGAAACCGGCATTCACGAGGTGCGCCGGTGGTGCCGGCTGCTCGACCATTTCGGCATCCCCGCTGACCCGTCGGATCTGGGCTTGGCCCGCCCCCCCGTTTCCAGTCCGGTGCCCGCAGCGGTGGTCGTGCACCCCGGCTGCGCCTTCGTCGCCCGGCGGTGGCCCGCGCAGCGGTACGCCGTCGTGGCCCGCGAACTGGCCAGGACCGGATTACCGGTAGTGGTGACCGGCAACGCAGGCGAGCGCCGGCTCGCTCGGTGGGTAGCGGCTGCGGCCGGGCTGCCGCAGCGTTTTGTGCTCGCCGGTCGCACCGGGCTGGCCCAGCTTGCCGCTCTGGTCGCCGATGCGTCGCTAGTGGTGTGCGGCGACACCGGCATCGCCCACCTCGCGACCGCCTACGGCACCCCCTCGGTGGTGCTCTTTGGTCCGGTGTCACCACAGCACTGGGGCCCACCCCCACAGCGTCCCCAGCATGTGGCGCTGTGGGCGGGCAGCACGGGGGACACCTTTGCCGACCGTCCCGATCCCGGCCTGCTGCGCATCACGACCGCCGATGTACTGACCGCCACCACAACTGCCCGGGAGCGCAGCGCCGCACGACGGTAACGCCGCCCGCAACAGCCTCATCACCTCCGTACGGAGACAGCGAAAGCCAGGGCTCGAATTTCCTGCAAATCTGGTGCTCACGTCGACTAAGCCGACCCCGTCCGGGAACCCCCTCCGAAGCGAGGCTCAACGAGAGGAGAACCGCGATGACACTGCCCATCCAACGGAGGCGCTATCCCGCTCGCCGGCGGAGCCCATTGGCGGGCTTGCCCGGTTTCGACAACTTGTTCGAACAGATGAACCGGATGTTGACCAGCGCGTTCCCCGACGTGGCCAGGATCAGCATCAACTCCTGGTCACCGCCGGTGGACATCCAGGAGATCGAAGATGCCTACTTGATCGAGGCCGACATGCCCGGTGTACGACCGGAGGACGTTTCGGTCGACCTGCAGGGCAAGGAGCTGCACATCGTCGGGGAGTACGGCACGGCGCAGCAGCAGGAGGACGAGGGCAGCGACCAGCAGGGCAGCGACCAGCAGGGCAGCGACCAGCCGATCAGTCGCCGGACGGGCCGGTTTGACTACCGGCTCACGCTGCCCGGCGAGGTGACCAGCGAGTCCTGCACCGCCGACCTCGAGCACGGTGTTCTGCGGTTGCGGCTGCCCAAGGTTGCCCACGGCGGGCGCCAGCGCATCCCCGTCCAAGCCGGCCGAACGGCCCAGCTCGACTCCGGCGAGTCAGCCGAGACCGGTGATACCAGCAGCCAGGCCAACAGCGCAACATCCGCCGATGCGACATCCACCGCAAAGCAGTAGGGGCGAGCAGAAGCCGCATAGTAGGGCAC
>JALZCO010000325.1 GCA_030863015.1 Actinomycetota bacterium | reverse complement strand
AGCGAGAACAACTGCTGACTCGCCGGGAAGCAGAACTCAAGGACAGCTTCCAGGCGCTGTCCGCCGAGGCGCTCTCCCGCAACAACGAGGCATTCGTCCAGCTCGCCGAGGCACGGCTGGCACAGGTGACCGCAGCCCTGTCGGCAAAATCCGACGGCGACGCCGCCCAGCGCCAGCAGGCCATCGAGGGGCTCCTCGGTCCGGTCACCCAGACCCTGCACCGGCTCGACGGTCAACTGCGCACGGTGGAGAAGGAGCGCGAGGCCGCCTACGCCGGGCTGCGCGAGCAGGTCGGAGCAATGCATCGCACGTCCGAGCAGCTTCAGAGCGAGACCAGGCAGCTGGTCACCGCACTGCGTGCTCCGCAGGTGCGCGGTCGGTGGGGGGAGCTGCAGCTGGAGCGGGTCGTGCAGCTGGCCGGCATGGTGGAGCACTGCGACTTCTCCCGGCAGGTCACTGCCACTGACGCCAGCGGCGACGACGACGCTGTGGTGCGCCCCGACCTGGTGGTACACCTCGCTGGTGACAAGCACATCGTGCTGGACGCCAAGGTGCCCTTCGGGGCCTACCTGGAGGCCGTCGACGCAACCGACCCGGACCGCCGGACCGACCGGCTGGCCGCGCACGCCCGCCACCTGCGCGGGCACGTCGATTCGCTGGCGCACAAGTCCTACTGGCAGCGCTTCGACGCCAGCCCCGAGTTCGTGGTGCTGTTCGTCCCCGGCGACCCGTTCCTGGAAGCGGCGCTGCAGTCCGACCCCGCCCTGCTCGAGCACGCCTTCGAGCGCAACGTGGTGATCGCGACCCCGACCACGCTCATCGCGCTGCTACGAACAGTGGCCTACGCCTGGCGTCAGGAGGCGTTGGCGCGCAACGCGGCACAAGTCCACGATCTGGGCCGGGAACTGCACTCCCGGCTGGCCACGATGGGCGGCCACGTGGCACGCCTGGGCAAGCAGCTCGGCGGCGCGGTGGACGCCTACAACCGCACGGTCAGCTCGCTGGAGTCACGAGTACTCGTCACCGCCCGCCGCTTCGGCGAGCTCGACGTGGTCTCCGAACAGCTCGACGCGCCCGAGCAGGTCGAACGCAGCCCGCGCACTGTGCAAGCGGTGGAGCTCGTCGCGTCCGCGGCAGACTCTCTCATCGCGCTGGATTCCGGACGCCGCGAGCCGGAGAGCCACGGCGAGGACTGGAGATGGGTCAGCGAAGTGCTGCACCAGGAGCAGGACGAGGAATCGGAGCGGTCTACGGTGAACGAGTGACGACAACCCAGGCCCGAAGCGCACTCCGGGGCGGGCGTTGGGACGAGTGTTCGCTGCTGCCCGGCCGCCGTGGGGCGCCCTGGTGGGCTGCCGTCCTGTCCGCGTTGGGATTGACCGCGGTGGGCGTGTTCGCCGATATCGAGCGACTCAATCGGCTGGGCATCGTGTTCCAGGCTTGCTATTTCGTCGGCTGCCTCCTGGCAGTGGTGATGGTACAGCGCAAGGGGTTGTTCGGACCGATGGCGCAGCCTCCGCTGATCCTGGCGATCGCGGTACCCGGCGTTGTCTTGGCGGCCGGCTCGTTGCCCACCGGCGGGGGGATGATTGCCACCGCACTCGCTGTCGGCACCCCCCTGATCAACGGCTTTCCCACCATGGCGATCACCACCGGGCTCGTCCTTGCTATCGGAACCTTCCGGCTGGTCACTCAGCGACGACCGAGCCTGCGCCGCACCAGCTGAGCGCCCTGGGCGCTAGCCGCCTGTGGCTGGGGCAATGTTAGAGATCGAGCGCTTGAGTTCCCGCGGCAGCGAGAACACCAGCTTCTCCTCTGCCGTGGTCACCTCCTGCACCTCGGTGTACCCATGCTCGGCAAGGACGGCCAGTACACCGTGGACCAAGATTTCAGGTACCGAAGCCCCACTGGTAACGCCGACGGTGTGGACGCCCTGCAGCCAGGCCGAGTCGATTTCCTGTGCATAGTCGACCAGGTAGGCCGCCCGGGCACCGGTGGCCAGCGCAACCTCGACCAACCGCACCGAGTTGGAGGAGTTCCGTGACCCTATGACCAGGACCAGATCACAGTCGGCGGCTATCGCCTTCACCGCCACCTGCCGGTTCTGGGTGGCATAGCAGATGTCGTCGCTGGGGGGGTTGGTCAGCTCGGGAAAACGCTCCTTCAGCGCAGCCACCGTCTGCATGGTCTCGTCTACCGACAGGGTGGTCTGGGACAGCCACACCACCCGAGATGGATCACGCACAGTCACCGAATCCACTGCCTCAGGGCCATCGACGAGTTGGATCTGTAGGGGCGCCTCACCAGCGGTGCCCTCGACCTCCTCGTGACCCTGGTGACCGATCAGCAGGATGTCGTAGCCATCCCGGGCGAACCGCTTGACCTCCTGGTGCACCTTGGTCACCAGTGGGCAGGTGGCGTCGATGGTGTGCAGGCCGCGCGCAGCGGCCTGCTCGTGAACCGCTGGGGCGACTCCATGCGCGGAGAACACCACGATGGCACCCGCAGGCACTTCGTCGGCTTCGTCGACGAAGATCACCCCACGGTCTTGCAGAGTCTCCACAACGTGCCGGTTGTGCACAATCTGCTTGCGCACGTAAACCGGCGGCCCATGCGCCTCAAGGGCCTTCTCGACGGTGACCACCGCGCGGTCCACCCCGGCGCAGTACCCGCGGGGCTTGGCGAGCAGCACACGCTTGGTCATGCCTCTACCCTAGCTATCATGAGCACCTTGCCGTTGCCAGTGCGGATCGCGGTGGGCCTGGCGGTCACCGCCATGGAACAGGCCCGCAAGCTACCCGAGCAGCTCAGTGAACTACCTGTCACCGCAGCCAGCCGCGCCGTGCAGGCGGCGATGCGGGTGCAGCAGCGGGTCACCGAACTGGCGATTAAGGGCGACGAAGTATGCGCGATGTTCCAGCCAGTGCAGGAGGCTCCACCGTGGGCCCGGTTCGATGAAGACGACGCACCCAGTGCCCCTGGCACCAGAAACGGCACCGTAGGAGCTGGCAGCGAGTTCGGTAAGGGCCCCGACGGCGTAGCGCCCACCGCGGTAGCCACCGGTTCCGGCGCCGGGCACGGCACCGCCGCCACGACGTCCGGCGAGATCGATGAGGCCGATGTCGCCCGCGCCATGACCACTGTGCCCCCACACGCAGCCGGCGACCAACCCAGGAATGCCGCACCCGCCGAATTCGTAGACACCGGCGTGGCCCGGTCCGCGATCCGCCCGCCACCGGTGTTACCACACTACGACGACATGTCGTTAGCCCAGCTGCGGGCCAAGCTGCGAACGCTGTCCCTCGCCGAGCTCACTCAACTGCTGGAGTACGAGCACGCGCATCAGGACCGCGCGGCATTCGTGACCATGTTGTCCAACCGGATCGCCACGGTCCGCGCCAAATGACCGGATGTCCGTGACAGATCCGGCCACCACGCCGGAAGCGCCCTGGCCGGTTCGCACGGTGGCACGCAAGATCGCGGCGTGGATCGACCGGCTGGGCACGGTCTGGGTCGAAGGGCAGGTTACCCAGGTATCGGCCAGGGCAGGTACCGGAACAGCGTTCCTCACGTTGCGCGACCCGGTCGCCGACGTCTCGTTGACCCTGACCTGCCCGGTGGCGCTGGTGCGTGACCGGCAGCCGCCACTGGCCGACGGCAGCCGGGTCGTGGTGCACGGCAAGCCGTTGGTGCACCTCGGCCGTGGCACGCTGAGCTTGCGGGTCGACGAGATCCGGGCAGTCGGCATCGGCGAGCTGCTCGCCCGTATCGAGCGGCTCCGACGACTGCTTGACGCCGAAGGTTTGTTCGATCCCCGCCGCAAACGCCGGCTGCCGTTGCTGCCCGGTTGCATCGGGCTGATCACTGGCCGGGCCAGCGCCGCCGAGCGCGACGTGCTCAGCAACGCCACAGCTCGCTGGCCGGCAGTGCACTTCCGAGTGCAGAACGTCGCAGTGCAGGGCCCGCTCGCGGTTGGCCAGATCATCGACGCGCTCACCGTGCTCGACGCCGATCCCGCGGTGGACGTCATCGTGCTGGCTCGAGGCGGCGGCAGCGTGGAGGACCTGCTGCCGTTCTCCGACGAGGCGCTGTGCCGCGCGGTATCGGGCTGCCGGACGCCCGTGGTGTCTGCCATCGGCCACGAGCCCGACACTCCGCTGGTGGACCACGTCGCAGACGCGCGCTGCTCCACGCCAACAGATGCGGGCAAGTGCGTGGTGCCCGACGTCGCAGAGGAATCCATCCGGCTAGGACAACTGCGCGACCGCTGCCGGCGTGCCCTCCATGGTTGGGTGGACCGGGAGCGGCAGCTACTTGGCGCACTGCGCAGCCGTCCGGTGTTGGCCGACCCGATGCGTCCGTTGGACGAGCGCGGCCGGGTGGTGACCGACCTGCGCGCTCGGGCGGACCGGGCCGTACTCGGTGGGTTACGAGCCGCCCAGGAGCGGCTTGAACACACTGCTGCCCGCCTGACCACCCTAGGACCGGCAGCCACCCTCGCCCGGGGCTATGCAGTGGTCCAGCGGGTGGATGGTCCAATGCAAGGTCAGGTGCTCCGGTCGGTGGCTGACGCACCTGAGGGCACCGGATTGAGGGTGCGGCTGTCAGATGGGGCCCTGCATGCGGTGGTGACCGGTGGCCGATGATGGTGCGGTGAGCCGCACGGAGGACCCAGCCATGCTGGGCTACGAGGCCGCCCGGGACGAACTGGCCGAGGTGGTGCGTGCCCTGGAGGCAGGCGGGCTGACGCTGGAGGACTCGCTGGCGCTGTGGGAGCGCGGCCAGCAGCTCGCCGCACTCTGCGAGCGGCACCTGGCCGGCGCGCGCGAGCGAATCGAGTCCGTGATCACCGCTCGCGAGCAGCGTGCCGCGCCACCATTGACGGAGCCCGAACCCAAGGCCTGATGGCAGGATCGCCAGTGGTGCGCAGTCAACTCCGGGAGGGCCCATGAGTACTTCGTCGACTCCACGTCAGAACCCCAAGCGAGAGGAGCCTGACCGCAACCTCGCCATGGAACTGGTGCGAGTCACCGAGGCTGCGGCGATGGCCGCCGGCCGCTGGGTCGGCCGCGGTGACAAGAACGGCGCGGACGGCGCCGCCGTCGACGCCATGCGCACGATGATCAGCACCGTCTCCATGCAGGGCGTCGTCGTCATCGGCGAGGGGGAGAAGGACGAGGCGCCGATGCTCTACAACGGTGAGGAGGTCGGGGACGGCACCGGCCCCTCGTGCGACGTCGCGGTCGACCCGATCGACGGCACGA